>CALGBY010000052.1 GCA_937886445.1 uncultured Clostridia bacterium
GAGGGCAAAACATGAGGCACCGTTCAGCGTGCTGACGAATTGTGCGGTATTGCCTTAAACACAGGATATGGAGGTCACGCCATGGGAATTCAGGGAATAAAGCACGCCGCGCGGCTGCGGGAATCCATTGCCAGCAGCAACGCGCCAAGGGCGCCGCTATTGTCGCCGAGACCCGGAGAAACTATATATTCATCAATTGTTTCGTTGATCTGAGGGACACGAATGTAGTTGTTGAGCAATTCTCTCACACGGGATCGTATCATCGGAAACAAGTGATCCTGATGCATGACTCCGCCGCACAGAATGATCATTTCCGGCGAGAATGTGCAAATGGCATTCATACAGATCTGTGCAAGATAATCCGCTTCGATTGACCAGGCAATGTGATCTGCAGGCAGTTCATTTGCCTTACATCCCCAGCGTTTTTCCATAGCCGGGCCTGAAGCCAATCCTTCCGCGCATCCTTTATGGTAAGGGCAATACCCTCCCCCGGAGGGATCGTCAACCGAAGGCTGCAGCAGTATATGGCCGACTTCCGGATGCATCATACCATGGACCAGGCGATCTTCGACAATCAATCCGCCGCCGATACCGGTCCCAACCGTTACATACAGGCAGCTATGCTTCCCCTTTGCCGCACCAAGCCTGTACTCTGCCAGGACCGCGGCGTTAACATCGGTATCAATACTGACAGGTATCCCGAGTTTTTTCTGCATGAGCGGCATCAGAGGACAGTTTTGCCACGCTAGCTTGGGAGTCGATGTGATCCATCCGTATGTTTCAGAGGCCGGATCTAAATCTACAGGTCCGAAAGTTCCGATTCCCAAAGAAGTAATGCTGCGCGAAGCAAACCAGTTGATCATCTGCGGTATCACGATGTCCGGTTTTTCCGACGGTATAGATATCCGCTCCAGCAATTCATGATTCTCGTTGCCGATCGACAAAACCATTTTCGTTCCGCCTGCTTCGATTGCTCCAAATATCATGATAAATAACTCCTTTACTAAGCATGCTGTACAAGTCGGTCACAGGCATCTTACCCAAGTTTATTCGCAACTTCCTCAAGGATACCCAAATCCCACAGAAGGCGCGAAAGCACATACTTGTCACGGATGTCTTTACTTGCTTTGAAGGTCATCGGCAAAAGATCATTACTGATACCGATCTCAGCCGGCATTGACGGACAGCCGATCGTTTTCAGGAGCCTTTCAATGGCACTGACAGGAGGCAGCTCTTCTTTCATGATCTCAAGCAGTTTTCCCCACTGACTAATGATCAGATCAAGCCGTACTGCATGCTTCTCCGCATTGTACTTTTGCTCACGCGATTCTGCAGCGATCATGCTTTCCGCGCATGTTCCCAGAAAGCCGCGCAGCTCTTCACTCCACTCGTCAAAATCGAATGCCTTTACATAGCCGATTGCTTTCTCTCTGTCCGGAACAACCGTTCGGAGGATCTCATAAGCTTTCAATGCAGCGAGTGTTCCGATAGCACATTGAATTCCGTGAGTGGACACGGGGCTTCCCATAGCAAGCCCGCGCATATCCCAAAGATGGCTGATATAATGCTCCACACCGGACGCAGGACGTGACAGACCTGCAAACTCCATTGCGGCGCCGCACACAACAAGCCCTTCAAACACAGCACTGACCGCTTCCGGTTCCCGTTTCATCAATCCCTCTGCGTTGTTTACACATTTCGCGAGAGACATTCGCACCAGAGACGCGATATTTTCACAGTACGGATCACCCACCAGTAAATTCGCGATACGCCATTCACAAATGCTGACATACTTTGCCAGCATATCTCCGAGCCCGGAAATCAGCATTTCGCGGGGAGCCTGCCGCAGCAGATCAATATCACCGATAATCACATCAGGACAGCGTGTCGGAAGTGATACTTTCAGCCCGTCCATTGCCATGGAAGATGTAGCGGAGTTATATCCGTCCATAGAAGGCGCTGTGCCGACAATAATATAAGGAAGACCGGTCGTTTTGCTCAGGATCTTCCCGATATCATTGATAACACCGGAACCGATACCGATCAGAATGTCGCATTTGTGATCAAAATGCATCACTGCGCTTCCCACGCTGTACTCATCCGGTTCAGGCTTTGTCCGGGAGAAGACATAACGGGACGCATGCATTCCTGCGCCTGCAAGCACATCGTTCACTTTCTGTCCTGCCGCATTCCATGTGTTCGGGTCAGCCAGAAGAAAAGGGTGTTCCGCGCCCAGACCACGGACAATTTCAGGTAAGTTCACAATGACCCCGGAGCCGATAACCAATCTGCGCAGAGAAGCTTTATGGATCTTGCCGCAGGAACAGGCCCGACCGTTGATATTGTTGTAAAGTGAAAGAATGTCTGACATGCTCTCAACCCTGCCATAATTCGTAATAGTAGTTATTCTCCGGCAATCAGTTTCCGGATGCTTTCGCCGGTCTTCCGGATCATAGTCAGCCAAGGCAGTACAAGATCCGGGTCAAGATCGAATACGCGGTTTGTCTGAGCAAATGTTTCGAAACTCAAATTACCACTGTAGCCAATGTCATGCATGGCATGTGCCCAAGCCTTCCATTGAAAGGAACCGGTCAAAGGAGCCATGTGCCAGTCGGCAGCCCCCGGATTATCGTGAATATGAAGAGCTCCGATTCGGCTGCCGACTGTTTCAACAAAACGGACCGGATCTATACCGTACAGATTGAGATGGCCGGTATCCAGACATAGCGAAAAAGCTTTTCGTCCTGCTATTGTATTCAACCGGTCAATGTAATTGACACATTCCGGGGGATCACTGCATGGCCCGCCGCAAAGTATACCGTTCACGTTAATAAACAGGTTTTCCAGGCATATCACAGTCTTTTTGTCACGCAGGAAGACTGCCAGAGGTTCATACAGGCGCATGTTCAGCCGTTCTTTATCCGTATCCTCTGCGACAATCCCATGGATCACAAAATACGGAACACCTGTCGCTTCGCAAAATTCGAGTCCTCTCATATGCATTTGGACCGACCAGTCGATCAATTCCTCATGACCTTCAACATAAGACGGAAAAAATGAATGAGCCTGGCAGATTGAAAGACCGTTTTCGCGGATCGCCCGGAGGGACGGAGCGTAATATTCAAGCAATTCATCAAGCGATTTCTCAAACAGACAGTTACCCTTATAGTCCAGCTTTCGAATCATCGACGGAGAGATCGCATGATCCAGGCTCCAGTCGATACCGTCAAAGCCGGCTTCCCTGATGAGCGCGTAGCCCCGCTCGACACCGAATTGCAATGGCAGATCGCCACTCTGCATGGACAGTTTCATAACAGCCGGGTCTCCTTATTCCTCAGAATCATCCACATCGATCAATACCTTCATTGTTGTTTCCCGATTGGCATCAATGTACTGATACGCGTCGTTATAGTCCGTGAAGGCAAAGTGCTTGCTCATGAGCGGTTTCAAAGCAATTTTTCCCTCTCCCACCAGCGTGATGGCATCAAGATAGTCTTCATGACGGTACATCATGGTAGTGTTAAGATCAAGTTCATGGTCATTCAGGACGGCCAGATCAACCTTCGCCATATCGGCAAATACCGCGACCAGAATGATCTGGCTCCCCTTACGAGCGCAACGGATGGCCTGATTCATGGTAATATCATTGCCGGCACAGTCATAGATCACGTCCGCTTTGTCCGGACCGAAAGCAGCGACCAGCGCCTCGCCGAAATCACAGTTTCTGGTGTTGACGGCAAAATCCGCCCCGCACTTTTTCGCCAGCTCCAGCCGGAAGTCACTTACATCCGTGATAAGCACTTGAGAGGCGCCCATGGCTTTCGCGCTCTGCGCCAAAAGGATACCGATCGGGCCGGCTCCCAGCACAGCGATCTTCTTCCCGGTGATATCCCCTGCCCTCTTGACCGCGTGGACCGTTACCGCAAGCGGCTCGATCATGGCGCCCTCATTGTAGGTCATGTTTTCCGGCAGAGGGGTCACCTTGGACGCGTCAACAGCAAAGTATTCGCTGGCGGTACCGGTCGTCTGGAAGCCCATGACTTTCAGTTCTTCGCACAGATTGTATTTTCCGTGCGTGCACGGATAACATTTGCCACAGAATACCTGCGGTTCGATCGTGACCTTCTGACCCGGTTTCAGTCCAGTCACATTTTTTCCGAATTCCACCACGGACCCGGAGACCTCATGTCCCTGAGTAACAGGATACTTGGTAAAAGGATGTTTTCCATGATAAACATGGATATCGCTTCCACAAACGCCGATTTTTCTGATTTTGACAAGGACCTGATTTTCGCCGATGGCGGGAATTTCCACCTCACGGAAAGTGATTTGACCGGGGGCTACCATAACCTGCTGCAACACAATAATCTCTCCCTTCATTTTTGTTATGTGAACAATGATTTTATGAACTCATACCCTGGTTTACAGTTATTCCCGGTGACCGATCAGCATAGGCATGAATACGCCACCTTGCACGCTTCTGGCGATAAACTCCACATAGCGGCCGTTTTCCGTGTCATACCAGTCCGAGAAAGGCACCCGGGTCTCTGTCTCCCGCAGATATCTGGCCAGTGGCGCGATCAGCCGGCAGAATGTATCCCGGTCGGGCGACAGGGACGCGGTCCAAACCTGCCAATCGGATTTTGTATAACTGGCCCGGTTATCCAAGGGCAATCCATAGCGATTCAGCTTATCAAGATACGATGCTGTCTCATCTCGATAGAAAGCTTCCGGAAGGAGCTGCAGCTCCAGCACGCGGTCCCAAATCAGGTTATATTTCATGCTCCAGCCGTCACCGTCAAAGGTAAGTGCGGTACCGTTTTCTCCTCCGGCCCGCTTCAGCCAGCTTTCCGCCATTTCATGCGCGCGTTTTTCCCACTTGGCCGCGTCATTTTCACGGCCAATGCGTTTCATGATACGGCTGACGCAGGCAATGCCGACGATTGCCTTTGCTGACAGATTGATATTTCGGGACAGATGATCGGCAAAGTCATCTGTACACAGTTGCTCTCCCGGATCATCCCCGTATCTGTCCAGATAGCTCACCCACTTTTCGATGAGGGGCGTATACTGCCTGATCAGTTCATCATCCGCACCGAAAGAAACCGCGGTTTCCATCATGATGAGCATATTGCCGCATTCTTCCACCGGCATCTGATTACGGTCCGCGTAGATATCGCAGCCCGCGGGATACAGATAATAAGGCGGATATACAGCACCGTTTTGGGCTTCCTTTTTGCAGGCGTACACCTGGCCGATGGCATGCGGATAACGGCCGACATCATGCGGAGCAAAATCAAATTCCCAAACCGGTTTATCCGCAAACTCGAGCACAGGACGGCAAAGCGCGTTGACCAATTCCGGGCAGAAACGCAGGAACAGCGGAATGGAGGGATAACTGACATCGACTGTGCCGATACAGCCGTTGGAATCGTTTTCTTTGGACAGCAATGCCATTTCCCCGGAAGGGGTGGCGATCAGCTTGTGCGCGCCAAAGGTGTGGCGCCAGGAAGCCGAGGCGATCAGTGCATAGTCATCGCCGCCGATCCTTTTCGCTTCGGCGATAACCGCGTCATCCAATTCATCGCATTTTTGGTTTAGTTCATTATACTGTGACGCAAGTCGGACCATCATTTCCGGCAAGGTCTGTCCGTTCCTCATATACCAGGCCCGGCAGAAGACACCAAAGTAATCGATGGAGGCAATATCGTCATATCCCTGCATCCAGTACCCCTGTACAGGTTGTGAGGAGACATTGAATTTCCGGGATAATACGATTGCCCTGTCAGAAGCATTCAGTTTCCACATGTTTGCCGGCGCGCTCACATACAGATAGCCCCAATCGATCGTGATCTGGTCGCCGGAATGGCACAGCACTTTCTGCTGGGCCTGCCCGACCCAGGCAAAATCAAGGCCGTCTTTCACATACTGATCAGAAACCATCGTGGGTTGGACATAGCCGTCATAACAGATCGCGGTGGAAAAAGAGTATTTGAATTCCACCTGATGCTCGTTTCCGTCAATGCTCTGAATTTCAACATCAGTAAATGTAACCGGTGCGGAGAGAACATCGAGGTCAGACGGCAGCGCCGGAGACCGAAAGCGGATGCAAAGGCTCACACCCGCGGCCTCCATGACAGCCGTCGTCGCGGTAGGCGTCACACGCACAGAAACAGTCTTCATTTCTGACTTGCCGGAGCGACCGAGGAAATTCCATGCCTTCCCGTCAATCATCAGAGAGCCCTGCAACGGTTTACGTTGACCGGACCAATGGACGGTATCTTCTGATGTCAGATGATCTCCCGGCATCCAAACAGAAAAGTAAGGATCATTCACAATGAGGGGTAAAGCCGGAACACGGTCTGAATAATGCATAGACATTGCTCATTTCTCCTTTATTGAATGATTGGCATGTCTGTATGAAATGTTATTTCAGAACAGCATATCCATACGGTTCCAGCTGATTCCCTTCATATTGCCGGTCACTATCGGTGAAGTTGCCGACGATACGGGAACCGTCGCTGTAGTGTGCCACCTGAATACCGTTTTCTTCAAAGGTGTAATCGGTCATATACAGCATCTGTTTATCCGCGATCGGAAGATAGAGATCCATTCCTTCCCTGATTGCTTTTACGCTTTCTCTCAAATGCTCATCCGTATCTGTCGTAAGGTCGACCGTACCCATCCAATTGGCTGCACCTTCACGGAATTTGGAATACACATAGAAGGACGGCCGACCGCCGCGCATGATAAATGTCAGCTTTGCCTCCGGTTCCTTGATGGTAAAGTTGACAGTCGGGCTGGTAGGATTATACAGGACGATACCGTGGTAGATCATTTCCCAGAATGGCAGATAACGGTCATGGAACGGATACTCACGGTGACCGAATCCATCTCCGAAGGTGACATACAGCGCGTAATCCAGATAAGGGATCGCAAAATCCATAGCGCCTTCTGATGAAAAAGCGCCATAGATCACACGGTTCATTTCCATGATGCGCTGCGCGATAGCCACGGCTTCTTTCGTGTAGCAGGGATGTTCCGGCGCGTTACATGTATCCGGTTCCACAATGGAAATAACATCTGTAAAATGAATACCGTTCTCGCCCATCTCGGCTACTTTCGGTTCTTCACGCAGGGCATTCTTCCATTGTTTTTTCAAACATACATGATAAGCATAGCCGCCCGAATAATGACCGATCTGAAGATACTGCCCGTTTTTGTCCTGCGCAACATCGTCCCAGGTAAAGGTGTCGGCGATCTCAACACTGTCGATCCAGTTCGTATGTGTGGATATACGGTATCCCAATTGCTTTACATACCGGATGGTTTTCTTCAGTTCCGTTTCGCCGCCAAGGCGTTCATCAACCGGGAACAGTTGCGGGAACCGTCCGTCATGACCGCTCCGGTTCCATCCGACCAGCTGCAGATCCGCATGCTCCACACCCTGCTTTTTCAATTCATCCGCGATATCCCGAACACGGGCAAATGTGCACGCGACCTTCATCGGCGGTTCATTATCGGGTGTCTGGTGAAGGACCGGTGAAGGGCTCTGTTTCCACCCCATGCGGATGCGGATCAGGGGACCTCTCACCGCGTCCGCCACAGCAGGCCGTTTCATCTTCTTCAGTAGCGGTTCGATCTCACCGCGATCAAGCCGCGTATCGCGCTCGACACGGGCCATCTCGGCATACCCGGCATCCTTGGACAGTTCGATCAATTCCAGCCGGATATCATCATAAGGCGGATCGGCCGTGGGGAGCGTAAAGTCAACAACAGGGGTAACTGTGTAGAACCCGTCCTTCAACGTGATCCGGTAACTGAACTTATAGTTTCTGTCAACACGAACCAGGCAGCAGAGATCAGGCTTCTTGATACCGTACAGGCTCATAACAGGACGGTTGTACTCCGTTTCACCCTCATCGCGCTGCGTGAAGAATACCTGAAAATCACCCCGCATTTCCAGATTACGCGGCATAACATAGTAACCTTCATCCCCCGCTTTCGCCCGGGACAGTTCCGGCAGAAGAGTGACCGTACCGGCATCGGAAAAGAGTTCCTTCCGCAAAACAAGAAAAACATGCTTTCCTTCTTTACGGACATCAAACGAAAGACGCTTTCCGGTATCTGTATATGCATAATACTGTCTCATTTCATAACCTCCCCGATTCTGTTTTCGATCTTGTATATATGTCTGCCGGCAATGCAGGCAAGAACAAACCGGTTTGCTTTCGGGCATCACATGACCGGATCTTTTTCCGTATTCTCCTTTGCGGTATTTCTGTTCTCAACAACAAGAACAGTAGCATCCTTTGATACATTGATCTGATGCCATACCCCGCAGCGCACATTATAGACTTTTTCTTTTTCCATACAGATTTCCTGTATTCCGTCATCTGTACGGATAAACAAAGTCGCACTTCCGTTAAGCAGAACAAATACTTCATCCGTCAGAAGATGACGTTCAAAGTATATAAGTCGTGAAAAGCGCTCCGCGTACCGCAAAAATGCTACGCTCCATTCGTCAAATTCCACCAGTCTTTTAAAATCCTCACCCTGAAAGCCGGTAATTGCAACAAGGGATTCTTGAATCATAGTCATTTATGTACGGCCGCGAAGCAGCCATTCCTTTCTTGTGTGATTCATGCTCCGGATTGAAACAGCCTAAAACAGCAGGCTATGTCAGAGGCTCATCACATGTCTCCTTGAAGTTTTTTCAGCTTCAGATATACCTTTTCATAAGTATCTTCCGCCGAAAACGTTCCGTTCCAGCGGTTTTGGAGCCAATCGGATGGAAATGCGGTATTATCCAGCCAGGCTCCCTGCAGAACAGAAGAATGGTCAGGCTCCATCAGATTCAGTGTATTTCCGTGAAAACTCCCCTGCACGTAAGCATTGATCACCCGGAACGGATGCCGGTTGATCCTCGTTGCCAGTTTGACGATCGGGAACCATTTTTCATAGGCGCACAGATCTTCAGGTCTGACCCAGGTTCCGCCGGTCAGCTTCTCCGGATGCTGTTTATACCAGTTCCAACAGACATAAGGCACCCATCCGGTCATATTCTGCTTTTCAGCAATGCCGGTTTCGTGTGCGACCATGTTATCATGGAAGATCTGTCCGGGACAATAAGGCATACAGCCGCTGTTCGCCAGCATATAAAGAGGATGATCCCCTAACGTTTCCTTCCAGCGGTTGATCTCCGCCGGCGAATAGTTGCTTTCCTTCGGAAGATAAAACTCATCAAAAAGATCGAACAGCGGCAGGCAGCTTTCCGGATGACGGATCTGCATATTGATGGACGCCCTTACCCTGATGCGCGGAAAATGCATTTTCAGGATATGAGCTACAGCGGGAGAAGTCGTCGTGATCGTATCCACCCCTCCCGCCTGGGCGGAAATATCCTGAACAGTACGGATCACCGTTGTTTCAAGCGTTTTTGATATGGCATTATCACCATAACAATTCGCGTTGAACAGAAGATCCAATCCTATACCGTTTTCTTTGGCATAAGCAAGAGAGTCTGTAAGATTCTCAATATCCTCTACAGACCATACGGCCGTTCTTCCGCTGGCAATGCCGGGCCACGGAAAATACATTTCCGCGATCCGGCTGCCCAGCGTTTTCAAAGTATATAGGAACGGACGTTCCATCTCATCATACTGATAATATCCAACAGCAAATTTCATATCAGTCTGTCTGTTGGGCGGCGATTTTTCTCTCGCGGCCCTTTGTCCCGAAATTCTCGTTTTCATTGTAATCGATATAGGCCTGTGCGTCTTCCGCTTTACCTGTCTCGATATATTCTTTTTTGATATACTCGGGATAAGGATGCTCTTCGTCCAGACGCACCTTCCACTCGGGCTTTGTTCTGAACTTATTGTGGAATTTATTCGTAAGCACACCGCGCTGCTCAAGTGATACCATACATGCTCTCATACAGCCGCGTCCGCCTTCAACAGCGCGTCCGTAACCGTACACATGAGGATACTCGACTTCAAACGGGCAGGCGGTATCATCGCAGCCATATTTGAGACCGTACTCACATTTGAGCGGATCCAGCTTCGCGTATTCCACGGTATACCCGCCCAGATTGACCTTTACAGTTTCCGTATCGGAAATCGCGCCGTTGCAGTGTCTTACACACTGCTTGCAGCGATTGCAGAGTGTTCCGGGAGCCATTACGGGATCGGGTTCCAATTCCGCATCTGTCAGGATCAGGTTAAAGCGTACTCTGGGACCAAATTCCGGAGTCAGGAAAACACCACTCCATCCGATCTCACCAAGTCCCGCAAGGTATGCTGCAAAGCGGAAATGGATCAGTACGTCCGGATAAGGCTTGCCCTCTTCTACCGGTACGCTCCAGTTCTCGCGGAAGTTTCCCGTCACAGTGTTTACAGCTTCACCGCCGTTGATGTTCATGATTGGCACAGCTTCCCAACCCATATCCTCAATATCAGACGCCATTTTCCAAAGGGTCATGGGGCCTTCTACCTGATTGATGGCAGCATATCCCATAGAAGCATAGTCGATAAAGTGTGTTCCTTCTTCGATCCCGCGGAATGTTCCTCTGTGTACACGGTACCCAAGAACGATCATAGACTTGGCTGCGGGGAAAATAAAGCGTGGATCATTTTGCTTGGGTGCTCCCTCAAAACGTTCCATGGAAGCGATCCCGCAGAGATCAGCACCATATTCTTTTGCCATTTGTTTCACAATCTGGCTTGTAAGTTTATCACCATAGCTATACATCGTCATTATCTCCTGTTCCGAGAATATCATAATGCAAATGACAGGGCTACGCTGCAAGGCAACGCAGCCCTGTCTAATGCCAATGTATTAATTAACAGAGGTAGGTATCTGTGAAACTTACTTGGCGGCGTTCATTTCGTCCATCAGAGGCTGCCACAGTCCCTTGTTGGCTTCGATGAAGTTGTTCCATTCAGCTTCGACCTGATCCAGAGAGATGGTATCATCCAGAACGATGCGAACGATCTCATCATCCCAGCCGATCTGAGTGTAGGCGGTCTTGTTGTCTCCGGCCCAGCGTTCGAAAACAGTCATCTGCGCACTGGTGGGCATTTTGTCCGCGGACAGCTTCTCGCCCTTGGCAGACATCTGAGCGACGGACATATCCACTGCCCAGGCAGGGATGGAGGGGTTGAAGCCATAGCCGTAAGCATCCTGAGAAGAGGGGCTCAGATGATACAGCATGTTGGCGCCGGTACCGTCATTGTATTCGTAAGCGGAGATCACATAGGTTCTGCCGTTCTCATCGTAATCCCAGTTAACACCCTGTTCGCCAAGACGCAGCTGCACAACGCACTCAGGCTGTGCAAGATAGTTCACGATGGCCAGAATGCGCTCGAACTTTTCGGGTTCGTTCTCCAGCTTGGGGCTGAACACCAGGGTACGCCAGAAGGATCCGCTCCACTTGGTGAAGAAGTCCGTTCCGTTGGGGGCGAGAACATTGAAGGTGTCCATCGCGGGGCGCTCAGTCATTTCAGCATTCGCATCCATCAGACCGGTTCCCAGCACGTTGGCATGGGCAGGAGCACCGTCATTGACAGTGATGAAGCTTCCGCCAACATAGAAAATATTGCGGGTATCCGCAGTCGCACGGCTGAAGAAATCGGGATCAAGCAGGCCTTCCTGATACCAGGCCTTGAAATCCTTGATGCCTTCCACAACACCGGGCAGAGTGGCAGACAGCACATATTCGCCGTTCACGGGGATGATCTGCTTGTAGTACGGAACCTTGCTGCCGATGAACATCATAAGCATTTTGTCGGTGGTGGTGGACAGACCATACACCTTTTCGCCGGCGGCAGCCTTATCGGCAACTACCTTTTCCGCGATGGTCTTGAGATCCGCGAGGGTGATCATTTCGGGGATTTTCTCTTCCACCCAGTCAGTACGATAGTACTGAGTGACATGGTCGGTAGCCTTCTCCGCGAAGGACAGCGGGAAGTTCGGAGAGAAGACGACACGGGGAAGAATGTACCAGGTGCCGTTTTCATCGGTGCAGTAAGCTTCCAACCCGGTAGCCTTCACTTCCTTGGCCAGAGCAGGATATCTTTCTTCCCAGCCTTCAGGCAGACCGGCCAGCATGCCCTGATCAGCATAATCCATCAAGCCTTCCAGGTCGACACCGGCAGTGATCCATTCGGGCATATCACCGGTGGAGATCCACAGGTTGGTAATTCCGTCAAAGTCAGCAGCAGCAGAATAAGGAACGAAGGTAACGTTGAATTTTTCCTGGATCATCTTGTTGAAATAGTTGCCGCTCCAGGAATCATCGGACAGCGCGGAGCCGGTGCCGATGCTGATTTCCAGATGCTCGGCATACTCGGTCCCGGTGCTTTCCGCAGAAGCGAAAGCACACACAGAACAGAGCATGACGAGAGCGAGGAGCATAGAGATGAGTTTCCTTGTCATAGTGTTCACCAATCCTTTCTTAATTTATATTCTAGCTTTAACAAAGCTGAATATACTCACATTTTTATTGAGCCTACCATAACGCCCTTCACAAAATACTTCTGGAGGAAGGGATAGAAGCACATGATCGGCAGCATGGTCAATACGGTCGCGGCCATCTTGATACCCGTACCGAAGGATTCGGTAATGGACGCGTCACCGTACTCGGCCACATTCTGCGCCGTATTGCAGACCTGCCGCAGAATGACCGGCAGCACCTGTAATTTCGGCTCGCTCATGGTGATCATCGGCCAATACCAGTTGTTCCAAAGGCCCACGGTGAAGAACAGTGTAAATGTGGCCAGCATGGGCATTTGCAGGGGAAGATAGATCTTGAACAGCACTTTGATATCGGTCGCGCCATCGATCACAGCCGCTTCCTTAAGCGCCGGAGGCATGGATTCAAAGGAACCCTTGATAATGATCATGTAATACGTGGAAACGGCATCGACCAGGATGGTTGGCCAGTACGTATTCATGAGTCCCAGATTGCGCAGCAGGATATATTTGGGAATGACGCCGCCGCTGAAAAACATGGTAAAGATCACAAGCTTGAACAGCCACTTTTTTCCGGGGAAATTTTGAGAGAACACATAACCGGTCGCCACCGTCATGAGCAGCTGGATCGGAACACCGATCAAAACGACGATCAGGGTGTTTTTATAACCGGAAAGCAGATTGGTAAAATCGAAAATGATCTTGTAATTATCCAGAAGCAGTCTGTCCGGAATGATGATCAGCGGGTTCTTCGCAAATGCCGTACCATCGACAAATGATGCCATCACTGCCTCATAGAACGGAAAAATAATAATCAGACACCAGAGGGTAAGGATGATGAGAAGAAAAACATCCATCTTCTCGATTTTCTGGTTTTCTTTTACCGCCGTTTCTTTCCTTTTCATTGTTCGCTTCCTCCAAACAGCCCCGAACCGCTGATCTTCTTCGCCAGCCAATCCGAGCCTATCAGCAGGATGAAGTTGACGACTGACTTAAACAGACCTACAGCAGTAGAGAATGAGTAATCGGGTGTTTTCTCGAAGGTGATCCGGTATACGTAGGTATCAATGATATCTGCCACATTGTATACGGACGCATTGTATGTGGTATAGATCTGCTCGAAGTTGGCGCTCATGAAGCTGCCGATTTTCAATACGAGCATGACCACGAAAATTTCTTTCAGGTGAGGTAATGTCACATAGCGGATGCGCTGCATACGGGAGGCACCGTCAAGGGTCGCCGCTTCATACAGGGCGGGATCAATACCGGTTATGACAGCCATATACATGATAGCGCTCCAGCCCGCGCCCTTCCAGATCGAAGACAGATACAGAAACGCCCTGTACAGCCCGCCGTCGGTAAAAAACTTGATTCGTTTTCCACCGAGATTCATGACCATCGTATTGATGACACCATCACCGTTGAGCAGATTTCCGAAGATAGCGGCAAGAACGATCCATGTAAGGAAATGCGGCAGCGTCAGTACGGTCTGATAGACCTTCGCGGTACGGCTGAAACGCATTTCCGTCAGCATGACAGCCAAGATCACCGGAACAGGGAATTCCACAATAAGGCGCGTAAGACTGATAACAAGCGTATTCTTCAGTGCCGTCAGGAACTGAGGCGTATTGAACAGGCGCTGGAAATGCTGAGAGCCGACCCAGGGGCTTTCGAACAGACCTTTATTGAAACGGTATTTTTCAAATGCCATTGCGATGCCGGCCATCGGGATATATTGGAAAATGATATACCATGCCAAAGGAAGAAGCAGAAGGAGATACAGATAACGCGCGTTCCACATTCTGATCCTCAGCGGCACTTTTCTGGTTTCTGTTGATGACTTTGCTTTCACAGGATAGCCTCCTATACTTGATTCGGTTGAGGTTGACCGATTCTGCGCATGATCGCTTTTTGAACTGTTGTTCACTGCACTGATAACTTTATTGAATGACGGGATTTCCGTCAATCATAAAAAAGCAGAAACCACAGCAAGCCGCGGAAATAGTACTTTTGTTAACGAATCACAGCCCATCGCACAAAAGTGGTATTGATTTTCTGCGTTGGTTTCCTATAAAATAAAGAGTAAATGAGGATATTATTTTCGACTCTGAAAGGAGCTCCTTTATGCATATTGAGGATCGCGCAAAAGCATACCCCAAAAAATATTTCATTAAGTATAGATTTCTGATCCAGATGATTTCCATTGGTCTTTTGATCCTTTGCCTTACTTCTATACTTTCTACATTGATCATTACCAACAGAAGCTATAATCAGCTGCAGATAACAACAGAAGAAAATGTCCGGGCGCTTGCCAAATCCATTGACGAAACACTGACGGACTATGTGCACCTGTTTGAAGAGATCAGCCGAAAATGCATTGAAACCACCTATACCTATGAATCGGTCATCAGTTCATATTTCACATCAGACACCGATACCAGATCGAGCAAAGCTTCTGCGATCGATATGCTGAACAGCTATGCTGTAAGTATGCCTCTTCTTAGTCACATCAGCGTTTACTACCATGCCAGCAACAAATTCCTTTACGCGAGCTATACTGAAAATAACCGCTTCGGCGATTACTACGGGACGATTCCCGCGTCCGTATACTGCCGTCTGTATCTCCCGGAGCTCGACCGGGCAGTATTCGTTCAGGAACTGGATTCCTTCTCAAAAGGCAGATTCTACACAACTCCCGACCTGCTGGCGTCTCATAAAACAGTTTATATAACGCCCATTTATATCCATGCAAATTCTCAGAATCGCCGCGCTGCCGTATTTATGATCGATCAGCAAAGCATCGACAAGGCGTTTCACGGGATCCTCGGCAGCATGTATGAAATCGACAGCATATCGTATAAAGGAGAATGCATCTATAACGCGAATTCCGATGAAACCACACACTGCTTCACATATGACAATCCGGACGGATTCTGCGTTACTCTCAGAATGCCTGAAATTACATATTCCGGGCTGTTCTCCGGATACCTGAAGGCGGTAACCCGTTTCGGCATCGTCTCTGTGATCCTCTGCGCCGGTCTGATCACGTTTTATATCCTTTTTACCTATAAACCGCTGAATCGGCTCGTAAGCAAGACCGGAACCGACGAAAACTCAGATGAAATATCCAGCATTACAAAATACATCATGCGTAAGGAAACACTTGAGAACGAACTGAGAGCAGAACTGGGCAGCGAAAAAGAGCAGATCAGGATCCATAACATAGAAATGCTCCTGCTGGGTATACCTGCCGAGCAGACCGACTACCCGAATGATAACGATCCGTATCATTTTGTTGCCATCTCTCCCCTTTCACGCTTTCCCGATATCAATGAAACTATCCAGGTTCTGAATTCTACCGGTCATATCCTGCCTTATGAGCAGTTCCGTTCAGGTCTGCTGGTCATGATCGTCGGCTCTGCGGATATGGACAACATGGCAGAAGATTTCAGGGATTGGTTCAGCAAGCACTTCGGAGACAAAATCGAACTGACCATCGGAAGCATCTGCACAAATACCAAATACCTGCATCGTTCCTTCCTGGACGCATTGCTTAACAAGAGCAAGAACTCGGAACCGTCCGCTTCAAATCAGGATAAGGGAAGTGTGGCCGAACCGGATGACATCGAGCTCTTCCGTGCTCAGATCATTGCCAATGATGTTTCCTGTATCGATACAGTCTCCCGCATCTTCAAAAAACTGGACCATATTTCCCCTTCGTTCCTGTATTATTGGCATATTTACTGCAACACGATCGAGCAGCTTGGCGGTATCCTTCGCCAATACGGATATTCCATCAATATTTCCGATTACCTGAAATGCATGACAGAAGAGGAGATCAATGCCGCCCGTACCCGTTTTGTTGAGGAATTGATTAACATCATCAGGAGCGGTCCTGTTGCAAATACAACAGCAGAACAGGAATGCGGGGAATCGATCATCCAGTATATCAATGATAACCTGAGTAACGAAATGTTCGGCATAGCCGATATCATCGATTGCTTCAACTTGTCGGAATACACGATCACAAAACTGATCCGAGATCAGACAAACATGAATTTCAAACGCTATCTGACTCACGTCCGGCTGGAACAGGCCAAGCAATTGCTGGGTTTTTCACAGGACAGTATTCAGGATATCGCGTCTCAATGCGGCTTTTCATCATCCAGTTATTTCATCCGCGTGTTTAAAGCCGAAACGAATGTCACGCCTCTGCAGTACCGGATCTCCCTCCAGGACTGATGTAAGCATCATTTCGGAACAACAAAACCGCTTAAGGAGAATACATCATGGAAAAAAAGTGGATATCTGTTTGGGGGAACGCGTTATCCAGGCCGATTGAAAACCCGGAGCGCTATGCAAAGGATCTGACTCTGCGCTATGTGATCACCCCGACTCTGAACGGAGAAAAGGTCCGGCTTACGTTTTCAAACTTTGAGGGATATGAAGGCGTGACCATCAGTACCGTTACGATAGCAAAAACAGAGCTTATCCTTAACAGAAACGTGTGCAGGGACACCATTCGGAATGTGACCTTCGGGGGGAAGCATGAGCTTTATCTGGCGCCCGGTGAGATCAGGAGAAGTGACGCGCTGGATTTTTCCGTGCTCCGCGGAGAACAGATCTCTGTCAGTTTCTATTTGAACGGATATACCGATATGGGTTCCGGTGTTGCTACTTCAGGCCCGCTTTCGATCGGATATTTCGCACGGGGCAGATACTCCGACAAAGCAAGTCTTCCGCCGGAGATCAGTAAACCGACTGCCACCTTTTATTTTTTGAACACAGTCGATATTCTGGCTGATGCCGAAAACAAAGCCATCATGGTCTTTGGGGATTCCATTACCCAGCAGTCCTGGCCGGAGCATCTGACAAAAAGAATGCTTCGGGACGATATTCAGCACTTGTCAATCGTTCGCCGGGCGATCGGCGGCAACCGTGTATTAAGGGAATATACCCATTTGGAAAATGTTCACTACGGCCGGCGTGGTACTGACCGTTTTCAGCGTGATTTGGAATTAACGGAAGGAGTCAGCGGTATCATCGTGCTCCATGGGATCAACGATCTGATTCATCCGGAAGCCGGCCATCTTTTCCGTTCACCTTCCGACCTTCCGGCAGCAGAAGAACTGATCAACGGTTTACGAGAGTATATCAGGATCGCCAAAGAGCACGGCCTGTGGATCAAATTTGGCACGATCACTCCATTTGGCAACTGGCATACATATTCCGATGAAAAGGAAAAACTCCGTCAGAGCATCAACGAATGGATCCGTAACAATACGGAAGCAGACGGCTATATCGATTTTGCCGGATTGATTGCGAATCCGGTAGATCAAAAAAGTGTGGATCCTTTATATTGCCAGGCGGACGGCCTGCATCCATCCCCGGCGGGGGCAGAGCACATGGCTGAATCTGTTCCGGCAGATTGGCTGAATTGACCCGTTCTGTTTTTACACTCGGGCTATTCATTTTTGAGATCGCATCTATATCAATGTTGTCGTGGAGGATATTACCATGGAGAAGTGGACAAGAATTCTTTATCAACCGGGTACGCCCCTTGGAGTAAACGGTTTGCGTGCAACTGCCTGCGCGGAGCACATCCGGCTTTCAAAAAACGCGGCAGAAGAAGGCATGGTTCTGCTGAAGAATGAGGGCCGGCTTCTTCCGCTTTCAAAAGGCAGTAAGGTTGCACTTTTCGGCAAGGGTACCTTTGACTATGTCAAGGGTGGCGGCGGAAGCGGCGATGTAACTGTATCCTATATCACCAATCTGTTTGATGGTTTTGCTAAGCTGGGAAATGATGTCATCATAGAAACAGGTACCGCGAATTATTACAGAGAGTATGTCCGGAGAAAATATACGGAAGGCGCTCAACCCGGCCTTTTTGAGGAGCCTGTCCTTCCGGATGAATTAGTCCGTTCTGCCCGCAGCTTCACAGATACGGCAATCATTTCCATCAGCCGTTTTTCAGGGGAAGACTGGGACCGTTCGATCACCGGTCAGAAAATTTCTGAAGATCGCGGGCTGGCATACAAAAGCGGAAAGCTGTTTGAACGCGGTGATTTTTATCTTTCTGACGCTGAAACGGCCATGGTTCAAAAGGTTCTGTCCTGTTTCCCGCACGTAGCCGTCGTCCTGAATGTCGGCGGCATGGTGGATACAGAATGGTTCCGGAACGATCCCCGTATTCAGGCCGTTCTGATGGCATGGCAGGGCGGTATGGAGGGCGGGCTTGCAGCCGCCGAACTGCTATGCGGAGTCAAATCTCCCTGCGGAAAATTGAGCGATACATTTGCCAAAGACCTCACGGATTATCCCGGCACATCCGGATTTCATGCATCGGACGATTTTGTCGAGTACACAGAGGACATCTATGTCGGATACCGGTATTTTGAAACCATCCCCGGGAAGGACAAACGGGTCAACTATCCCTTCGGCTTCGGCCTGTCATATACATCATTCAACTGGACATTGCTGTCTGCTGTTGAAGAAAACGGAGAGATCAAAATCTCGGTCAGTGTGACCAATACAGGTGATATGACCGGCAAGGAAGTGATGCAGGTCTACTGCTCCGCTCCGCAGGGAGTTCTCGGGAAGCCGGCTAAAGTGCTCGCAGCCTATAAAAAGACCCGTTGTCTGCAAAGCGGAGAAACACAGATACTCAGTCTCTCCTTCCCTGTAAGCAGCCTGGCCAGCTATGATGATCTGGGCAAAATCGCGAAATCCTGTTATCTTCTGGAAACAGGCACTTATCATTTCTTTGTCGGAACCTCAGTGCGTGACACGAAACAGATCGATTTTGTCTATACAGTCACCGAAAACACCGTGACAGAACGCCTGTCGCCTCGCATGGTTCCGGACCGTCTTGACAAACGTATGAAAGCGGACGGGTCTTTTGAAGAATTGCCTCATTCAGCTCCTGCCAGGGCAACTGATCCTTCTTTCAAAGCCCCGGAGGCTCATACCGCCAGTATCGGTGAAATGCCGGCCGTCCGTGCAGTAAGCCGTATCTCGGGAGACAGCAGCCTCCGCAGGGAAATGTTGAACTTCAACAATGTTGCAAACGGCACAATGAGCCTGGATGATTTTGTCGACCGTCTTTCTGATGATGAAGTCGCGCACTTACTGGGGGGACAGCCAAATACCGGCGTAGCCAATACATGGGGATTCGGCAATCTGCCTCAGTATCATATTCCCTGCGCGATGACCGCGGATGGTCCTGCGGGTTTGCGGATCGAGCGAAAGTGCGGTGTTTATACAACTGCATTCCCGTGCGCTACCTGCCTTTCATGCACATGGGATCCTGAGATCACCTATGCGGTCGGAGCAGCAGGGGCACTGGAAGTAAAAGAAAACAATATTGCAATGTGGCTTACACCCGCTGTCAATATTCATCGCAGTCCCCTCTGCGGAAGAAACTTTGAATACTATTCAGAAGATCCGTATCTGGCAGGCACAATGGCCGCCGGGATGGTGAAAGGTATACAATCACAGCATATCTCAGCTTCGGTAAAGCATTTTGCCCTCAATAACAAGGAAACAAACCGCAGAAACAGCGATTCCCGTGCCTCAGAGCGCGCAATAAGAGAAATTTATCTGAAAGCCTTTGAGATCATTGTCAAAACCGCGCACCCCTGGTGCATCATGTCCTCTTATAACATGATCAATGGTCATCGTTCATCCGAAAACGCTGATCTGCTAACAGGCATCCTGCGCGGTGAATGGGAATATGACGGAGTTGTAACGACGGACTGGTGGACCTATGGAGAGCATTACAAAGAAGTAAAAGCCGGCAACGACCTGAAGATGGCAACCGGATACCCCGAGGATCTGATGGAGGCGCTCTCAAAGGGCTTATTGACCCGGAACGAAATGAATATCTGCGTCAAACGCGTACTCAAAGCATTGCTTCGTTTTGATTAAGGCAATACCGCATAAATGAGTCAGTATGATGGCGAGTGAGTTTTTCAACAGATCTGATGCCGCAGGCTGAAAAATACAGAGATCCTCCGGAATGGAAATTTCAGGTACGGGGCATTGTTCGCTTACCCTTAATTCGGAATACAGAAAATAATACAGTGTTTGACGGCTTTACGGAGAAAAATACCGCATCCCTTCCGTTTCATCCGCGCTGTAATGCTGTGATTTTCCCTTTACCGACAGCCGGGTAAGCAAAAGGAGGTCGTGTACGGTCTCCTTTCGTCATATCCTCTGCTTTACGCGGTGTTCGCTCTCTGTGACGATGAAAATACAGGCCGAGAAGGCGTCGCGGACCGCATTTCCGCGCTGTTCCGTCTCATTGAGCACACCGCGTTTTACTGTAACTGCAGGGTGCTGTTTTCACAGGAGGATCATGACCCGTCCCGGTACGGCACGCTGACGCGGCCTATACACAGGATCGCGGCGCTCCTATCCGTTCCGTCTTCCCGATCTCTGCAGGGTAAAAACATTTCAGATGCGTTCCGCATCCCATACTTCCCCTGTCAGCCCTTCCAGAATGGATCCGCAGGCCCAGGGCATGAGCGCCTGCCAGGTGGATACGGCAGGACCGTCCGGAAAGGTGGGCTTGACCAGCCCCTCCGAATGGCAGAAACGCTCACTCATCCAGCCCGTTCTGCCGTAGCCGAATTCCCCGTCAAAGGTATTATGGTTCTGACAGCTCCACAGTACGGTATCTCTCAGGCGTGAACGGATGTACGCGTCCTCCCTTTGGGAAAGGTAATACAGCATCTCATCACACACGGAGGAGGACATAGGGTGGATATGCGGGTTGGCAACGCTTGTGATGCTGCCTCCGCAGCTGCTCCATCCGGCTTCTGAAAGCGGCGGCACCTTCACAGGGGAATTATAACAGAATTTGAAGGAATACTCATAGCAGAGCGCGTCCCGCATATGACAAAGCAGGGCGTCCTCTCCCGTGATCCCGTGCAGATAACGCAAGGCACGCAGGTAGGCCAGTACGCCTTCGCTGTCCACATTCTTATCGATATCCAGTGGTCCGCCATAGCATTCCTCTCGCGCGATATAGGCGCTGTGATAATGCTTTTCACTTTCGATCAGCCCCGGCAGCCACTCCCGTTCTCCCGTGAGGAAGCTGAAGTACGCTGCCGCAGCCAGACACCAGGCACCCGAAAAGGAATCATAATCCAGCCCCGCCCCGGAACGGTCTGAGAAAATATAGGGATATTCGCTTTCGCCGTTGCGGCTTTTTTCAGTTACCTCCAGCACTCCCCGGCAGAAACGCAGCCAGCCCCCGTGCAGGGTGCCGTGCAGCTTCTTTTCCGCTTCATACGCCTTGAGAAGCAGATACACTCCCTGCCCCACCAGATACGCCGCGTGGCCGGGCACCGGCTGTTTATCGTACCACCAACCACGGTTGCTCCATACACCGTTTTCCTCACAGGTGAAGGGCAGTCCGTTCCGGGGATTCAGGCAGGTGCTTACGGTATGCTCAATGGCCTTCAGCGCCTGAGCGCGCATTGGTTCGTTTTCAAGGCGCAGCGCGCTGAGCAGCATGGGCACAGAGGCAGCCAGCCCGTTCGTCCAGGAAAAGGAAGGAAGCACATTGTAATCAAAATGATCTCCCCGGTCAAACACGAAACCGGAATAGCAGTGTTTTTCCTCCAGCCAGGCATCCCGCGCGACGGCCCCGGCGATCTCCTCCACCGTGCGTTTGGGAGAGCCTTTCCTGCGCGGCGCCTCATGAAACAGGCTGTACACCTGTTCAAGCGCGTCATTCAGGCCGCGTTCGTCATCACAGGCAAAATCAAACACCCAAAGCGTGAACTGCACCGTTTCACCGTTTTTGAGCGATACGCAGTTTTTTTCTTCAAGCGGGGCGCGCGGAAAATGCCGGTGGCTTTCCAGAAAGAAGGCAGGCGCGTGTTCCCAGCCCAATGTGAACCACACTCCGCCCGCGTCAAGGCTGCAGCCAAAGCCGTTATAGCGGTAAAACGCCCTGCGCGCTCTGGGTGTATGCTCCCGGATCGCCCCGTCCTCTGTTTCAAGATAGGGAGAGGCGCATAAGCCGGTCATCCTGCCGCCCGCGAAGGCAAACGCGGCCGGATGGGAAAGCCGGTCTGAGCGCGTCATCCAGAAGGGCGAGGCGGGAAACGCGTTTTCATATCTCATTCGCGGGCATTTACTGTCCACTGTGAGAGGCGCCTCCCCGCGGTTGGTACCGTACATGAAGCCCGGCAGAAAAAAGCGTTTTTCACCCGCGCAGGCGGGGAGCGTCAGGCGGATCACCCCCGTGAATGTCTCCTCCCCGCGGTTGGTCACGCTCACGAGCATCCGGTACGGGTCCTTCGCGGCGCCGGTACCGCCGGTCCTGTCAAAGGATATTTCCAGCGCTGCCTCCGCCGCGTAGGCTTCACCGGTTCCCAGCCGTCTCGCTTCTGTCACGATCCTGTTTTTCACATCACACCTCCGCTGTACATCAAAAATCCCGTCCGCGTTTTCTGACGCGAACGGGCGGCAGGATCAATCGTCCCTATCCGTACAGTGCAGACCGATCACGATACGGGTCGGGTCATTCTTATCCACCTTATAGCGCGTCTGATACTTGACCAGCTTTCCGTATTTGTAGGCACGGTAATCCACACAGTAGAATCCCTTTTCCTTCAGCGCCGCCATCACATTTTCATGACGGGACTGCTCGTTGAAGCGTTCAAAATCATCAGGATGAATGATGCCCTTCAGCGTGATCGCGCGCACCTCGGGAGATTTTACGATATCCTCCAGGTTTTGGAACATATCGCGTATCCAGTTTACAGCACGGTATACGACGACCTCCATCGTATGCACATTCAGGGAACACACATAATCGTAGTTGCCGGAGATGCAGTCGATCACCGCCAGCCGGTCCGCCAGCTTTTCTCTTACCTCCACCTCCTGACGGGCAGCCGCCAGTTCCTGCTGCATTTTCAGGTATTCTTCCTCACGGGCATGCTCCTCATCACGCACCCAGATGCCGATCACAGCCGCATTCGGATTACGCTTGTCCCGGCTGATCTTCATGCGGCACCAGTGTATTCCGTCACCCAGCCGCACGCGAAAATCGGATACCACATAGCCGCCGGTCTGCAGCACGGCCATTGCCGATCCACGCTCCGTAACATCGCGGAAGGCGTCATAATCCTCCATCACGATAATGCTGTTCAGCAGCCGGTCAAACCGTTCATAGGAACGCATATGGATGTCATAATCCTTCATTATTTCATCCACCCGTTTATCCGCCCGGAACCGCACCACTTCATTGCTGATCATATCCACATAGCATACATAGAGCAATTCCTCCGAAAGGCTTTCCAGAACGGAGTTTTCCTCATGCAGGCGTACGCTCTCGCGCAGTGTTCTGTCCTGATCATGGAAACCCAGCACGAAGCTTTCCTCGGGATTGGCGCGCGATACCAGTTCAAACGGCCGGTCTGACGGCTTGAACGCCTCCGGCGAATGATAGTGTTCAAAAAACTGATCGCGGCATTTTTGCAGACAGTCCATCAGCTTGGGAGAGAAAGCGCCGCATTCACCGTCCAGGATCATGGAAAACGCCTTATAGGGCGAATACGCGTCCTTATACACGCGCTTTGTCGTAAGCGCGTCAAAAATATCCGCTACCGATACGATCTGTGCCGAAATGGGGATCTCATCCCCCTTCAGCCCGTCCGGATAGCCCTTTCCGTCCCATTTTTCATGATGATGGCGGCAGATGGTCAGGCCCGCCTCCAGATAATCCTCGCTCCACTTACCGCGCATCCTTTCCAGAATACGGCAGCCCGCTTCGCAGTGCTTTTTCATCGTATCAAATTCTTCATCCGTAAGCTTGCCCGGCTTTTTGAGGATCGCATCGGGCACGGAGATCTTGCCCACATCGTGCAGGGCTGCCGCGGAGGTGATGATATCCACGGTATAATCGTCCAGCCCGTATTCCGGCATTTCCTTCATCACCGCGTTCGCGAGGATATTGGTGTAGCCCTTGACGCGGTTGATATGCTCTCCGCTGTCCGGGTCACGGCTTTCCACCACATCGCCCATTACCTCGATCAGGCTCTCGGAGGTCTTGCGCAGCACGGCATTCAGCTTACCCGTTTCCTTCGCGCTGTTTTTCTCCTGCTCCAGATGCTCCTTTTCACCATGCTGCAGCAGAAACTGCTTCATACGCACGGAGGAATAGTAGGCACTGATCACCATACCGATCAGTCCGTACGCAAAGCAGTTGATCGCGTCCAGGCTGTAGGCGTTCGGTTCCTTCCTGCCGCTCGAAAAAATCAGATTGATCGCTATGCAAAAAGCGAGATAGACCATCATCCAGACCGGCCGCTCCACGATGAACATCGGCAGAAGCACCAGCATGACGATAAATGTGACTGCCATCATGGCAGGGTACGCAAGGCTTGCGTACAGCGCGTAGATCATCAGCAGCACCATGGAACCGTAGATCATCAGTTGCGCCGGCAGTCTGTCCGGCTTCAGCACAAAAAAGAACAGCAGGGAGGATACGGTGCTGTAGCAGATCACAGCCAGCATCACATAATCCACCCGGCTGTCAAACCTCAATTGCGATCCGAGAAGAAAAACAACGGTAAATACACAGATGATCAGCAGGTTCAGCCTCTTCCATACAGAAAAATTTTCGGCATAGGCATCCCTTTGCACCTTATGATAATCGTCCTTTGAAAGGCCGCAGTAGAGGAGCTGGTTTTTCAATTGCTCTTGTAACTTCTTTTTATTCAACATCCTGTTTTCTCCGGTTTCATATTTCATCAGCTGTTGCTGAACACAATGATCACTTTTTGAACAGTATACCATCCTCCACCCCTTTTGTCAAAGCGAAAATGCTTTCAAAATGCTCATAAATAAGCGAAGCAGCTGATCGCGGCACGCGCGGACATTCGTCCGCAAAGAAGAAAAGCGCCCGTCCGGAATCTTCAGGTGAGCACAGGCACGCGGTTTTCGCCGGTGCCTGACGGGCATATCACGCAGCGAAAGAAAAAAAGATTGACAAAGCAGCGGTGGATAGAGTATAACAGGCAGGTAAGATCACGGCTGAGACGGGAAGAGTACGCCGGAGGATGCCTTCAGAGAGCCCCGTAGGGTGTGAGGGGGCAGGCGGAGCACGGCGGAACATGGTCCCTGAGCCGGACCGGTGAACAGTGAGCCGGCCCCGGGTACGCCCGATACAGCGTTTGAGGCGGAAAGCAAAGGCACAGGCGCTTTCCGTGAAGCAAGGTGGTACAGCGTATTTTACGCCCTTGAGGAAACTCAGGGGCGTTTTCATTTGAAGGAGGAACCCGCATGAGCGAAAGGAAACCCTACTATATCACAACAGCCATCGCGTACACTTCCGCAAAGCCGCACATCGGCAATACCTATGAGATCGTTCTGGCGGACGCCATCGCGCGTTACCGCAGACAGCAGGGCTACGATGTGTATTTCCAGACCGGCACCGATGAGCACGGCCTCAAGATCCAGCAGAAGGCGGAAGCGGCCGGCATCACCCCGCAGCAGTATGTGGATGATGTGGCCGGACAGATCAAGGGCATCTGGGACCTGATGAACACCACCTATGACCGCTTTGTACGCACGACCGATGAGGAGCATGTGCGCAAGGTACAGCGCATCTGCACCAAGATGTACGAGCAGGGCGATATCTACAAGGGCAAATATGTAGGCAAGTACTGCACTCCCTGTGAAAGCTTCTGGACCGAGAGCCAGCTGGTGGACGGAAAGTGCCCGGACTGCGGCCGTGCCTGTGTGGACGCGGAGGAAGAGGCGTATTTCTTCAAGATGAGCAAATACGCGCCCCGTCTGATCGAATATATTGAATCCCATCCCGATTTTATACAGCCCGAAAGCCGCAAGAACGAGATGCTCAACAATTTCCTCAAGCCCGGCCTGCAGGATCTGTGCATCTCCCGTTCCAGCTTCACCTGGGGCATCCCGCTGGAGTTCGCTCCCGGCCATGTGATCTATGTGTGGCTGGACGCACTCAGCAACTACATCACCTTCTGCGGCTACGATCCCGACGGCAATCATGACGAACAGTACAAAAAGTTCTGGCCGGCCGATCTGCACCTGATCGGCAAGGATATCATTCGTTTCCATACCATCTACTGGCCCATTTTCCTGATGAGCATGGGCGAGCCGCTGCCCAAGCAGATCTTCGGCCATCCCTGGCTGCTGGTCAAGGGCGAAAAGATGAGCAAGAGCTTGGGCAATGTGATCTATGCCGATGACCTGGTAGCGCAGTTCGGCGTGGACGCGGTGCGTTATTTCGTGCTGCACGAAATGCCCTTCGCTTCCGACGGCGTGCTCACCTATGACCTGATCATCGAACGCGTGAACAGCGAGCTGGCGAATATTCTGGGTAACCTTGTCAACCGCACCGTTGCCATGACCAACAAGTATTTTGACGGCGTGATCCAGACGCCCGACACCTGTGAAGATATCGATAACGAGCTGAAGAGCGTTGCGCTTTCTCTGAAGGCGCGCGTTGAGGAACGGATGGACGGACTGCATGTGGCGGACGCGATCGATGAGATCTTCACACTGCTTCGCCGTGCCAACAAGTATATCGACGAGACCGCACCCTGGGTGCTTGCCAAGAGCGAGGACAGCCGTTCCCGTCTCGGCACCGTGCTGTACAACCTGCTTGAAAGCATCCGCTTCGCGGCGGTATCCATCAAGCCCTTCCTGCCTGAAACCGCGGACAGGATCCTGGCGCAGCTGAATACCGAAGACGGCGGTCTTGAAAGTCTGGAGTCCTTCGGCACGCTTGTGCCCGGCAGCAGGGTAGGCGCGGGCGAGATCCTGTTTGCCCGTCTGGACCCTGTAAAGAAGATGGAGGAGATCAACGCCTTCCTTGAGGAAAAGAAAAAGGCCGCCCTCCCCGCCCTTGAGACCGAGCCGCTCGTCCAAGAGAATGTGGATTTCGACACCTTCTGCAAAAGCGACCTGCGCGCCGTAAAGGTAAAGAACTGTGAACATGTCAAAAAATCCGACAAGCTGCTCCGCTTCACGCTGGATGACGGCACCGGCACCGACAGGCAGATCCTTTCCGGCATCGCAAAGTACTATCAGCCCGAGGAACTCATCGGAAAAACGCTGATCGCCATCGTGAACCTGCCCCCGCGCAAGATGATGGGGCTGGAGAGCTGCGGCATGCTGCTTTCCGCCGTTCACAAGGAAAAGGGCGAGGAGAAGCTCAACCTGATGATGATCTCCGACGCCGTTCCCGCCGGAGCAAGGCTCTGCTGATCATAATCGCAATAAATATCGCCTGCGGTCTCAAAGCGCCGCAGGCGTTTTCATATTTTCAGAGCGCTGTCTTTTCGGCGTCAGCCGAGCTTTCGCGCGGCAGCGGCAAGAACGGCGGTCAGCGTATCCACAGTACTTTCATCCGATACCGTATCCCGCTTCGTATGGATATACGGCGTGTACAGGATTCCCTTCTTGCTTTTCCGGCAGGCGCAGATGCCGCACGAGATATCAAAGCTCATGTGATCGCTGTTCATGCGG
This sequence comes from uncultured Clostridia bacterium, assembly GCA_937886445.1. Lineage (GTDB taxonomy): Bacteria > Bacillota > Clostridia > Christensenellales > Aristaeellaceae > ZC3RG03. Next base: position 27,997 of record CALGBY010000052.1, read on the forward strand.
CTGTCCTTCCGGCTGCGCAGTTCAAACGGCACGCCCGCTTCTTCAAACGATGAACGCAGTGCCGCGCCGGCGGGAGAGGCAATAAAGGCATCCGTGGCGGAAAGGACAAACACGCTTCCGTTGCCCACGCAGTCCAGATTGATGACCGGAACATTTTCCTTTACCTGCGGGCGCTCCTTCGCAAAAGCCCTGCTGCCCCGCTTTCCCTTTTCCTCCCCGTCAAACAGGATAAAGGCGCAGCCCTTCAATTCCTTCCCGGCCAGCTTCAGCACAGCGGAGGTACCGGAGGTGTTGTCATTCGCGTTGTTCCGATTGGCCGGGCCCCGGAAAAGAGCGAAAAACAGGCCGTAATACACGATCAGAAAAGAAAGCACCGCCATAAGCCTCGCATCGATCCCATTGCCCGGAAGAAACGCCCGGATACCGCAGAAGAACGCGATGCTTACCGCGAGCAGCGGCAGCAGCGTAAGGATCATATAAAGATAGCCCAGTGCTTTGCTGCAGGGCAGCATGAGGTTCGGAAAAAGCGAACGCCGGGGCGTATCATAATGGGCGCAGAAAATCAACTTCGCCTTTTCGGGGTCTCCCAGTACCGTATTGGCGTATCCGTCACTGATCTCGGTGCGTGTTTCGGGAAAACCGTTTTTCACAAAGGCGCGGAATTCCTCCTTCTGCTTTTCCGTATTGCGCACAGGAAAGCGCGCGACAAGCTCCGCAAGCATCCCGTCCGTATTCATCTGTTCTTCGCGTCCGACAGTCTGTTCCGTATCGTTTTTCATGTCATTTCCTTTCAGGTACCGATCTGTCAGTACCGTCTGTTATTCTCTGTTTCCGGGTAATAGCAGTTCATCCCGCAGCCCTCCGGAAACACCTTTTCCTTCATCAGGCGGATATACTCTTCCTCACTGCCGGCTTGCTCCAGCAAGCGAAGCGCCTCTTTTGAAGCGGAAATATCTCTCAGCATGCTATGGGCAAAGCTGCCGCGCCCCACCAGCTTCAGATGGGTCACACCGGCCTCCCGCAGCCGGTACAGCGCGCAAAGTCCGCAGCCTGTGGCGCCCGGCACATCCTTTTCCGCCCTTTCCGGAAGCTCCGTGCCGTCAAGCGTACACGCCAGCCGGCAGGTATAAGGCAAAAGATCCGCGTGAAGAGAATTGCAGTAGGCGCCGGTAAAGCGACAATTTTCATTCATCAGAAATACTTCATACTCCATCGCCGCGTACGGATGATGTTCCCGGTCGCGCCTGATCACCAGCGCCGTATCCTCCGTGCTCACACCGCGGCGAAAGATCACCCTTTCCGCACCCAGACGGCGCGCCTGTTCAAGCACCGCGCTGTTGATCTCCCCCATTTCTCCGCTCAGGATCACGCGCGCCCTGTTCAGTACGCGGTCATTCCTTCTTCTTTCCGCAAGCTCCGTCAGCAGACCGAGATCCGCGATGATGAAACGGTCAAAGCCGTATTCCATGCAGGTATACATCAAACGGAACACATCCTCCGTCTGGCGCGGCGCGTAGGAAGGCGCGTTGAGTGTGACTGCCGCGGAAAGACCGGTATGCTTTATCATGTCCCGCAGGATCTCCATATCACTTTCAGAGCCGATCTGCGCGTTCGCGTAGTGTACCTCCCTGCGGTCCGGCAACGCGAGTTCGGAATACCTGCGGTACCATTCCCCCGGTACATACCCGAAAAACACCTCATCCGCGCCATGCGCGGCGTAGGCGGCAAGGGCGTCGATACTGCCTATCCCGGCGGTGAGCTTCATCATTTTCCTGTCTCCTCCCGTCAGATATGCAATATCACCCGGCTTGCCCATGAAAGCTCTTCACCGCGGGCAATGCCGAAAAGGGAATTGAAGCGGTTCAGGCAGCCGGTTTCAGGCGCGTAGGCAAAAGCATGTTCCCCGCAAAAGCCCGGGCACATCCCATCGGATATCGCACCCTCAAACGCCCTTCTCAGCGGGCAGACGAGCGCCGTGTTCATCCTGAAGAAGGGCGCGTGCGCCTCCGCCGGAAACCCTTCCGGCGTGACAGGACACAGTCCGTCCGTTTCATAGGAAAGAGCGGATACCCCCAGAGCCTTCAGATACCGCCCCGCGGCCGGCATGTTCAGCATATTTTCTTTTTCGGGCGCGGCACGCATAAAGCCCATCCGTGTATCCGCTTTGCGCTTATTCATCAGGGTACCGAGGATCAGCCGCATTCCCGGCGGAGGCATTTCACCCAGCCGTGCCGCGGTACCGATATCATTGGCGACCACCGCGCACTCTCCGTTCACGGCATCCGGGATACATACCCGCCGCACCGTTTCCAGCGTGCTCTCCAGCACGCTTTCGCCAAGCGGCGGCAGCACAATAACAGGCAACATCCCCAGCTCCCTTGCTTTACTGAGCAGGCAGCGCATCTCATCCTCCCCGGGAAGCAGGGAAACACAGTATTCGTTTCCGATATAGAGGCAGCCGATCCTTCCCGCCGCCTTATCAAAAAGCTCCGCATCCGTAAAGCGCTCTTTGAAATACGAAAGGAACGCGCCCCATTCGCTGTCAAGAAACACCCGGCGGGCGGCACGCGTTTCAAGCGCGAGCGCGAACCCGGCATCCGCGGATACCCAGAACCCTTCCGTCCGCTCCGGCCTGTTTTCCGCAGTATCCCGGCAGAACACGCGGGTGATCTCATCCTCTTCTCCGGCCTGCTTCAGCCGCGTAAAGCGGGCGTATTCCTCCTGAAACGCGGCGATCTCCCCGCTCTTTTTTTCCAGCTCCAGCCGGTACACGGTAAAGAACGGTGTTGTTTCCTCCGCCGATACCGTAAAACGCGACAGCAGAACATCCGTGTACGCCTGCTTTGAAAAGCTGTACAGGGAAAGCAGCGCGTGTTCACTGCAGGGGCATTCCCCCTTCAGCCGGAAGGTAAAGCCCAGCGCGGAAAGATCCAGCACGCGGTACTCCTTTGTGCAGGCACTGCCGTCCGCGTCCGCGAACACGAAACGCGCCATTCCGAACGGTATCATCCGCTCTCCCCCTTCCGGCTGAGCTTATGCCATAATGACATTGGGAGTACATAAAGGACGACGCCGGGTCAGTCCCGGCGTCCGGACACAGGATCAGTCATATTCAAAGCCGCTCGGTTCGCTGAAGGGCCTGTCCATCAGTTCGGGATGAGAAAACAGATACTGGATCAGCTTCAGGCTGCGCGCGAAGTAGAAGCCGTCCGCGATGCGCTCATCCAGTGTGACAGCCATATCCACCATATCGCGCAGCACCTTGGTGCCGTCCTTCTGCAGCACCTCCGCCTTATGGATGGTACCGATGGTAGCCACCACGCTGGTGGAGCCGTAGTTGTTCAGGTGATGATAAACGGCAGGGCACTTGATGCTGCCCAGATTGCTCAGCAGTACGGAGGCATAATTGCTGTCCCCGCGGGTGACGGCCTGCAGGTTCTTTCCCCAGAAATCCAGCTTGCGCAGGAACCAGCACATGAACATCAGGATGGGACGGGGCACCTTTGAAAGATGCTCAAGCAGCTTATCCACACCGCCGGTCGCCGTGGCGCTCTTTCTTGTTTCCTGCAGATCTCCGTAGATCCTGTGGCTCAGCTCGTCCAGCGTTTCATTCTCCTTCGGGACGAACATCATGAAGGCCTCCTCGGCGCCGTCTACAAAGCGGCGCTTGGCCATAAAGGCCAGGGAGATCTCGTTATGCTCATAGGCGCGCCTGCCCTGAATGAAGCGGTTCATCTTGGGGCGCTCGTTCACCATTTTCGCCACGGCAAAAACGATGCAGTGGAAAATGGTGGTCTTGTAGTTATCGTGCTGCTGATTCTTTTTTTCAATGTAGCGCAGCAACTCGGTCACATCAAAATCCTGCTGCAGGCACACCTCCGCGTCCGTGCGGTTGGGCATCACATAGGGCATCAGCACATTGAGGCCGGTCACATCCGTTACACGGCGCGCGTCTCTCCGGTCTCCCCATTTTCTCTTCCTCTTTTTTTCTTCCATTCTGTTCACACTCCGTTCGCGGCTGAGCCGCATTTTTCACTGTTCGCGCGATACATTTTCCGCTCCTTCACACGGTGCAGGCTGAAACGCGGGCGGTGTTTCTTTCGTGCCAGATGCTCCTGCGCCTTCTTCTCGCGTTCCGTATAGCTTTCATCCGGGATGAACTCCAGAATATCATCCGGACGGCAGTTCAGCACCCGGCAGATATGCTCCACGCTTTCAAGCGATACATACCGGTCGTTTTTGATACGGGTCATGATATTGGCGCTGAAGCCCGCCCGTATTCTGAGCTGGGCATTGGACATATTCAGTTCCACCAGCCGGTGAAACAGCTTCTTATAACTTACCGACATCGTTTTCCTCCTTCGGAGCACGGCATATTATTTCACTTTTTCGTGAATTTTTCAATATTTAAAGGAAGCTTGCGCCCGGTCGGAATGTATTTTTGCTGTATTCATGCTTTACCGGCGAAGCGGAGCCGTCAGAAAGCAGTTTTGACAGCCGGGATCACCGCGATCTGTTCCGGTTGCAAAAGGGGAACAGATGTGCTATTATAGCGGTATCCCCATGTGGATAAGCAAGGCGGATATACGGAGGAAGCTATGGATAACTGCATTACCGTGCGCAGAGCGCGTGAACATAACCTGAAAAATGTATCGCTTGAGATCCCGCGGGACCGGCTGGTGGTGTTTACCGGCCTTTCCGGCAGCGGCAAAAGCAGCCTCGCCTTTGATACCATCTACGCCGAGGGGCAGCGCCGCTATGTGGAAAGCATGAGCGCGTACGCCAGGCAGTTTCTGGGACAGATGGATAAGCCGGATGTAGATCTGATCGAAGGGCTTTCTCCCGCCGTATCCATCGACCAGAAGACCACGGCACGCAATCCCCGCTCCACTGTGGGCACTGTAACGGAGATCTTTGATTTTCTTCGTCTTCTTTACGCGCGTACCGGTGTGCCTCACTGCCCCGAATGCGGGCGGGAGATCCGTCAGCAGACGGTGGATGAAATGGTGGACGCGCTGATGAAACTGCCCGAGGGCACAAAGCTGATGCTGCTTTCCCCCGTGGTACGCTCCAGAAAGGGCGAATATACAAAGCTGCTGGAGGACGCGCTCAAGAGCGGCTTTGTACGCGCGAGGATCGACGGCGAGGTGTACGAGCTGGATGACACGCCTGTTCTGGATAAGCAGATCCGCCACAGGATCGAGCTGGTGGTGGACAGGATCGCCGTACGTGAAGGCGCGGAGCAGCGGCTTGCGGACAGCCTGGAGACCGCGATGAAAAAGAGCGGCGGTCTGGTCACGGCGGTCATCATACCGGACGGAACCGAAATGACCTTCTCGCAGAATTACGCCTGTCCCGAATGCGGCATCAATATCGAGGCGCTGGAGCCTCGTATGTTTTCCTTCAACAATCCCTACGGCGCCTGCCCCAAGTGCGGCGGTCTGGGAACGGTGATGAAGATCAGCCCGGATCTGGTGGTACCCGATGCCTCCCTTTCACTCAACGAGGGCGCCGTCAACGCGGTGGGCTGGAACACACGGGAAAGCGGCAGCGGAGCCGGTATGATTCTGGAAGCGCTGGCAAAGCATTACGGCTTCAGCATGGATACGCCGTTCAGTGATCTGGCAGACAGCGTAAAAAACATCATCCTCTACGGCAGCGGAGAGGAAAAGATCGCCGTCACCTATGACGGTGCCGGCGGGAAAAGAGCCTATTCCGTCTGCTTTGAAGGTGTGATCCCCTCCATGGAGCGCCGCTATACCGAAACACAGAGTGATACGATGCGCGGCGTGTATGAGGAATACATGAGCAGCGAACCCTGCCCTGTTTGCCGCGGAAAACGCCTGAAAAAAGAAAGCCTGGCCGTTACGGTGGGCGGCCTCAACATTATAGATGTATGTGAAAAGAACATCGCCGCCTCAAGAAGCTTCTTTTCCTCTCTCAGTCTGGGCGAGAATGCCGGTATCATCGCGGCGCCCATTCTGCGCGAGGTGGAGGCGCGGCTGAAATTCCTGTGCGATGTAGGGCTGGATTACCTCACCCTCGCGCGTCCCGCCGCCACGCTTTCGGGCGGAGAAGCACAGCGCATCCGTCTGGCCACCCAGATCGGAAGCGGCCTGCGCGGCGTGCTGTATGTGCTGGACGAGCCGTCCATCGGCCTGCATCAGCGGGATAACGCCCGTTTGATCACCACCATGAAGCATCTGAGAGACCTGGGCAACACGCTGATCGTAGTAGAGCACGATGAAGAGACGCTGCGCAGCGCGGACTGGCTGGTGGATATCGGGCCCGGCGCGGGCGTACACGGCGGCGAGATCGTGGCGCAGGGCACGGTGGAGGATCTGATCCGGGAGCCCCGCAGCATCACAGGGCAGTATCTGAGCGGCAGAAAGCGGATCGAGATCCCCCGAAAACGCCGCGAGCCCACAGGATGGATCACAGTCTACGGCGCGAGAGAACACAACCTCAAGGATATCAGCGTATCCTTCCCGCTGGGCGTGTTCTGCGCGGTCACAGGCGTATCCGGCAGCGGCAAAAGCAGTCTGGTAAACAGCATCCTTTCCTCTTCGCTCGCCCACATCCTGAACCGTGCCCGTTACCGTAAAGCGGATTTTGACCGGATCGAAGGCACGGAGCAGCTGGACAAGATCATCACCATCGATCAGAGCCCCATCGGCCGCTCCCCGCGCAGCAATCCCGCCACCTATACCGGCCTTTTCGATCAGATACGAAAAATATTCGCCGCGACCCCCGACGCGAAGGTGCGCGGCTATAAGGAAAACCGCTTCTCCTTCAATGTCAAGGGCGGGCGCTGCGAGGCCTGTCAGGGAGACGGCCTGATCCGCATCGAAATGAATTTCATGGCGGACCTGTATGTACCCTGTGAGGTATGCCGCGGCAAGCGCTATAACCGCGAAACACTGGAGGTGAAGTACAAGGGCTATAACATCTCCGATGTACTGGATATGACCGTGGAACAGGCGATGGATGTATTCAGCGCTTACCCTGCCATTTTCACCCGTCTCAAAACGCTGTGGGATGTAGGCCTGGGCTACATGAAGCTGGGCCAGCCCAGCACAACGCTGTCCGGCGGAGAGGCACAGCGTATCAAGCTGGCCACGGAGCTTTCGCGGCGCGCCACGGGACGCACACTGCTGCTGCTGGATGAGCCCACTACAGGCCTGCATACCGATGATGTGAACCGCCTGCTCAACATCCTGCAGCGGCTGACCGACAAGGGCAACACCGTGCTGGTGATCGAGCATAATCTGGATGTGATCAAACAGGCAGACTGGCTGATCGATCTGGGGCCCGAGGGCGGCGAAAAGGGCGGCACGCTGGTGGCTCAGGGCACCCCGGAGCAGGTAGCCGAAGCGGAGGGCAGCTACACCGGCCGGTACCTGAAGCCGATCCTTTCGGAAAACCAGCCTGATTGACAGGAGGAGCAAAGCAGAGCGCTCCGGCTTTGCAACTGTTAATACAAGCGAAATAAAATAATGCTTGCATTTTGATTTTACCTGTGCTATATTATTTAGGCTGTCCTCTATGGATATGTTCCGCGGCAGACGCCGCGTGATGCCAGTAAACCCCCGGGAGGTAATTACAATGGGCAAGTTTTGTGAAGTATGCGGTAAGGGTCTGATGAGCGGCCACAATGTGAGCCACTCCAACCGCAAAACCAGCCATTTCTGGGCTCCCAATGTCCAGAGAGTTCACATCATGGTTGACGGCCGTCCCCTGAAGGTGAACGTTTGCACCCGTTGCCTGCGCAGCGGATATGTGCAGCGCGCTGTTGCGATGCCCGTGAACGAAGCTGCTGAAGAAGCCTGAGTTTCACTGACCGCGTAAAAAGCCGTTCCTTGTATACGGGAACGGCTTTTTTGCATACTTATGGCCCGCCCTCCGGAAGAGGCACCGATGGATTGTTGTGAATGGTCCGTACATCTTTTCAAGCCTGTACAATGATCACGGCGGATCTCACTGCATTTTATGCGCTGCCGTCTCCAGCGCCTGAACACTTCCGGCATACAGCGCGTAGGAGCATTCCGTATCCGAAAAGTACAACACAGCTCCGTTCTCCCCTTCGCACAGCACGCCCTCTGTGCCGCGCACATAAAGCTTTTTTCCGTAATCGACATTCATACCGTTTTCCGCAAGCACATAAGCTGCTCCGGCGGGCCTTACCGCCTTCAGGCTTATGCCGTCCGTATACAGTACATCAGCCCTGCACAGAGCACTTCCGTTTTTCTCTTCCCCGTAAACGTGTATCGATTCGATCCCGCTTCCGGGCAGGAAAGGCAGCTCCGCCCCGAAGGCGGCAGCGGCGGCCGAGGAAGATGTGCCTGCATATTCCCTGACGCTCTGTACCTCCGCAAGCCGTCCCGGCAGCTCCGCACGCCCGAACAAAAGCACCGCCGCGCACCAGAAGAGCGCGCAGAGCAGCAGCACTCCCAGCGCCGCCGCCAGCAGCCTTACCGCCTTTTTTGATTTTTCGTGCATTTTGATCTCTTCTCCGTTTCATGATCTCCATGCTGCCGTTTCGCGTATTCATTCCCGGCTGTACAGGAAACCAGCGCGATCAGCATGCACAGCAGGCCCTCTCCCGCGTAGCCCGGATATACGGGGCTGAGAAGCAGGCACAGCCCGGCGGGAAAAAACACAAGCAGCACATGCCATCCCGCTTTTCCGCAGAAAAACGGCAGCACAAGAGAAAAAAGCATCACAAGATACGGCATTGCAAGATAAAGCAATACCGGCCCGTTCATACTGTGCAGCAAAGCACCCAGCAGATGCGGAAGAAGTGAAGCCGCAAGGAGCAGGACGAACGGAAGGCTTTTCCGTTTTTTCCGGCGCGGCGCGTTTTCGGTGCTTCCCGTTTTTCTCCCTCCCTCCGTTTACCGCTACAGTGTACCATAAAACCGCATATGTTACAACAAACCGGCAAAGGCGTTCCGCGCACAGAATGTAAATCTTTGTTTACCGGGCAAATACCGTTCGCCGCGGCAGCAGGTACATGTAAAGATTCTGTAAATAAACAGGCCGCGCTGTTGACACGGATACCGCAGAACCGCCTATAATAGGATAGGTACGGTATGTTCCGGCGGGCAGGCCGGAAACCTGTGTACAGCCTGCCGGTAAACAGCCGTTGATACTTCATGCGAAGAGGCACGCACAAATGAAACGCATCAGAAAAAGTCTGCTCATCCTGGTCCTCTGCGCCGTATACCTGTTTCCTTCACTCGCGTTCTGTGAGAACGCGAAAGCCGTTTTTTCGGGCGGCACGGCGGATATTTCGGGCAGCGGTATCACATTGAAGAAAAACAAGCTGGAGATCTCCGGAAGCGGTGTATATGAGCTGAGCGGCGATACGGAACTTCCGGTACGCGTAAAGACAGGTGCGGGAGATACGGTCACACTGGTGCTGAACGGGTTTTCGGTACGATCAAAGGATGAAAGCCCGCTCAGGATCACAGGCGAGGGCAGGGCAATAATCCTGTGCGCCGAGGGCACGCAAAACACGCTTTGCTGCGTTACGGAGGAGACCGCGGCACAGGCTTCCGCGCCCGATGACGAGGAAAAGCTGCTTCCCGCTCTGCTCAGCAAGGTACCGCTCACGCTCGGCGGCAAAGGCAGCCTCACGCTCGAGACCGGTTTCGGAGACGGCATACGGGCAAAGGGAGAGATCGATATTTCAGATGTTTCAATCAGCATTTCTGCGTCAAGGCACGGCATTCGCTGTGTTTCCTGTAACATCTCCTCCGGCAGCATCAGCATCCATGCCGGTACAGACGGCCTTCACGCGGAGGGCGGTGAAGACATTGCCTCCGGCGTCTCCGTTTCCGGCGGAGAGATCACAGCCGTGACCGGAGAAGACGGCATTCAGGCGGATACGATCACGGTCTCAGGCGGTACGGTCTCTCTGGTCTGCGGCGGCGGCAGTGAAAGCGCCCCGAAAAAATATGAAGGACCCGGTTTTTCATTTTACTATAATGAAAGTGAAACAGCGGAAAGCTACGGAAAAGGGCTGAAAGCGTCACAAACGCTTACCGTATCCGGCGGCAGCATCATCTGTGACACAAGAGACGACGCGCTTCACTCAAACGGTCAGGCCGGGATCACAGGCGGCTCGATCCTGATCACCGCCGGAGACGACGGCATACACGCCGACCGGTACCTGAATATATCGGGAGGCACTGTCACCGCAAAGGCCTTTGAGGGACTTGAGGCGGTACAGATCATGATCTCGGGCGGAAATATCCATCTGGAAACAGAGGATGACGGGATCAACGCGAACGGAGGAAATGACACTCCCGCCTTCGGCGGCGGCTTCAGAGGCGGCCCCGGCGGCAGAGAACACGGGAGAAGAGATCATTTCGGCTTCGGCCGGGAGGATCAGCGCGCGCCCGGTACTCCTCCTCCCGCTCCGGGGAATGAAGACGCCGCCCCGCTCCCGCCGGATGACGATCCGTTCTCCTTTGGTTCCGAGCCCTCCGGCGGCAGGGAAGATGAAAGCACGGAAGACGGTCAAGCAGAGCTTTACCCGCTTTTGAGAATCACCGGAGGCACGGTGTATGTTTTGTCCCGCGGGGACGGGCTGGACAGCAACGGTGATCTTGTGATCGAAGGAGGTAGCATCCGCGTGGACGGCCCCGAAAACGGGGCGAACGGCGCTCTGGACAGCGGGAGCGAGAACGGCGGCAGCCTGACGGTATCGGGCGGAAGCATCATCGCGCTGGGCGCGTCCGGGATGGCGGAGCACTTTTCCGAAACATCGCTCCAGTACTCTGTCGCTTTCACATCCCGTTCCCCGTTCAGCGCGGGCACGCCCGTTCTGCTTTCAGACAGCGAGGGCGGAGAGCTGTTATGCATGGTCAGCGCGGGATCCTTTTCCTCCGCCGTGCTCTCCTGCCCGGCTCTTGCGGACGGCGGGAGCTACACGCTTACCGTAGGTGAGGAAGTCTATCCGTTCACAGCCTCCTCTCCCGTCACGCTGCTCGGCAGCGGAGCCTCCTCCGGCCGCAGCGGTCCCTCGGGTTTCCGGGAAGGTAAGTAATATCTGCCGGCATTTGGGGTCGTATGGCCACAGAAAACGGCAAAGAACAGCAAAAACACAGCGTCACGGAAATGTCAGAGAAAAAATGCTGGTATTCGGGAGCGAAATGACGTATAATAGGAAATAAGAAAATATCTTTAAGGGGGTCTTTCCCATGATAGAAGTCATTCACGGTAAAAAAGGCAGCGGCAAAACCAAAAGAATTCTTGATCTGGCCAATCAGGCCATCAAGGAACACAAGGGCGATGTGGTGTTTGTGGATAACGACACCCGCTATATGTTTGACCTGCGCCATGAAGTGCGTTTTGTTAACGGCGGAGAATACGGCTGCGACAGCCCCGAAATGTTCTTCGGCTTCCTGTGCGGTATGCTGGCACAAAATTTTGATATCAATGTGATCTTTATCGACGCTTTCCTCAAGCTGATCAAGGTCGATATTTCAGAGGCGGAAAACTTCTTCACCCGTCTTGAGGCACTTGCTCTGCGCCACAATGTGCGCTTTGTGATCTCGGCAAATGTGGCGGATGAAGATGCTCCCGACTTTTTGAAAAAATATTTCATCTGAGGTAGTTATGTCTTTTAAAAGTACAAGAGGCGGCAGCGCCATCAGCGCTTCCGCGGCGATCCTACGCGGCATTGCCCCGAACGGCGGCCTGTATGTGCCTGAAGAGCTTCCCCTGCTGAAAAAAGAGGAGATCCTCGCGCTGGCTTCCCTGCCTTACGCGAACAGGGCGGCAAAAGTACTTTCTTTGATCCTGGATGATTATTCAGAAGAAGAACTGCTGGGCTACGCCGAAAAGGCCTATGCCTCCTTCTCCGTACCCGAGGTAACGCCCATCCGCAGGCTGAAGGACAACACCTTTGTGCTGGAGCTTTTCCACGGCCCCACGATGGCCTTCAAGGATATGGCTCTGCAGATGCTTCCCCATCTGCTGCGTGCCGCCGCGCGCAAGCAGGGCGAAACGAGAGAGATCGCCATCCTGACCGCCACCAGCGGCGATACCGGAAAGGCCGCGCTGGAGGGCTTCAGGGATGTGGAGGGCACAAGCTGCACGGTGTTCTATCCGCTGGGCGGAGTAAGCCGCGTGCAGGAAAAGCAGATGCTTTCCAGCCGGGGAAACAATGTACATGTGATCGGCGTACACGGCAATTTTGACGACGCGCAGACGGGTGTAAAGGCGCTTTTCACCTCTCCGGAATTCATCAGCCGCATGAACGCGGACGGCCGGGTACTTTCCAGCGCCAATTCCATCAATCTGGGCCGTCTGGTACCGCAGGTGGCGTATTATATCAGCGCCGCAGCCGAGTTGATGAAGCAGGGCATCCCCTCCTTCTCCGTATGTGTACCCACAGGCAATTTCGGCAATATCCTTGCCGCGTGGTACGCAAAGAAGATGGGCGCGCCCATCGACCGGCTCATCTGCGCCAGCAACAGCAACGATGTGCTTACCGAATTCATCCGTACCAGACGCTACAACGCCAAGCGTCCCTTCATGCTCACAGCCTCCCCCTCCATGGATATCCTGATCTCCAGCAATCTGGAGCGTCTGGTATATGAACTGGTGGGAAATGACAGCGAGGTGCTGACAGGCCTGATGAAGCAGCTGAAGGAAAACGGCGAATACACGCTTCCGGCGGACGCCTTTGCTGCACTCAGAAAGACCTTCGCCTGCGGCTGCGCCGATGACGCCGAGACATTCTCTCAGATCTCTCTTTGCCATCAGGAGAACGGCTATGTGGAGGATACCCACACCGCCGTGGCCGGCAGTGTGCTGGCTAAGTGGCGCGAGGCGGAAAAGGAATATGGTCCCGTGCTGCTCGTTTCCACCGCCAGCCCCTTCAAATTCGCTCCCGCCGTGTGTGAAGCGCTGAAGCTTGAAAAGGATGAAAACGCCTTTGACAGCGTGCGCCGCCTGAGCGCGGCTGCCGGGCTGCCCGTACCCGCCCCCATGGACGGGCTGGAGGAAGCGCCGGTGCTGCATTCGATCACCTGCGAAAAGGACGGAATGGAGCAGGCGATCTTCAGAGCCTTTGAAAAATAACCGGTTAAGCTAAGGAAACACTGATTTAATCAACATACCAATGGTAAAACAACCCCGTTTTTGGTATAATAGAAGTACCGCAGATCTAAACAAATCAAGGGGTTGAGAGCATGAATCAGATGACATTCAGCGACATGGAATACAGTGGACGGAAACGTGTCACTCAGAAAGAAAAGTTTCTTCGGGAAATGAACGAAATTATTCCATGGGCAGACTGGGTCAAGAAGATTCAGCCGTATTATCCTGCTGGAAAGCGTGGCCACCCGCCACGCGGGATCGAAGTAATGCTCCGGATGTACCTGCTACAAATCTGGTTCAACCTTTCTGACGAAGGTCTCGAAGACGCGATCTACGACAGCTACGCAATGCGGAACTTTGTTGGACTCAACTTCTTGGAGGAACAGGTTCCGGATGCCACAACCTTGCTGAAGTTCCGTCATTTGTTGGAAGGGCATAAACTCGAGGAAGCAATCTTCAATGACATTAAGGAGCGACTTGATCAGGCTGGCCTCATGATGCATGGCGGTACCATTGTGGATGCAACCATTATCCATTCTACGCCTTCTACCAAGAACAAAGAAGGTAAACGTGATCCTGAGATGCATCAAACCAAGAAAGGAAACCAGTGGTATCATGGTATGAAGGTCCATTCCGGAGTGGATTGTGGATCCGGATATATCCACACAATTACGGGAACGTCCGCCAATGTTCACGATTTGGAGGAGGCTCCAAAGCTACTTCGTGAAGATGATACGGTGGCTTATGGCGATTCTGGCTATCTCGGGCTGCCGAACAGGCCGGAAATCAAGGAGAACGAAAAGCTCTCAAAGATATATTTCCGAATTAACCGCAGACCCTCGTCGCTGAATGTCAAGACCAGTTATGACGGTATTGACTGGGAGAAAGTCATCGAGCACCAGAAATCTTTTGTCAGATGTAAAGTGGAGCATCCGTTTCTGATCGTGAAACGGCAATTCGGATACTGCAAAACAGCATATCGCGGAATTGCAAAGAACATGAACCGGTTTTACATGCTGTTTGGCTGTGCGAACTTGGTCATGTGCATACGCGGCGGCAGAACAAAAGAGTTCTGCTCTGTTTGCCTTGGGTGATTTCTGCCCTGATTGTCCCCAAACGGGGCCTTTGGGGAGGAGATAAAGCGTATTGAGTAGGAATCCTTGCTGAAAACTTCAAAAATCCTACTCAAGAAAACGTACTTTGGATAACACTGTTATTATTCAGCGTTGCCCTAATATTCCGTCAAATTTGGGAAGCTCCATCAACGGAAACATTGTTGATTAGGATGTATTTATACTGTATAATACAGATAACGCATAAACTCACGGGGGTAAAAACGGATATGCGGCGTGCGTTTCTTCTGATATTCATCATTCTATTGACGTTTGCTATTCCATCTGCCTACGCAATGGCATTGCAGCCCGCAGAAACAGAACAGCAGGACCTCAGTTACGGCACATATCCAATGGCTGTCAACCATGCCGAAACATGGTTGTCCGAAGGTTATCTGGATTTGGATTTATTTCTTCCGGAAGGGTATCCGATTGAACAAATCTGTCTATTGCAAAAGAACGACCTGATGATCGTCAACGGAATTCCCTACACAGTCTCAAATGTATCAAAACAGGATGAGTTCATAGAAGTAATGACAGATCGGGATGAATGCATTGTTTTCACATCATCCGGTGACGGAGAACATTGCTTTGCTTCATTGAATGATTTTGTCGCCTGCTCCTTTATTGGCACATACAGGATAACCGCTCCGCTCCCGGACGCATTTATCTTCAACTACACAGATGAGGAACTGACATCCGAGCATTTCTTCGATCTGGTAACATCCGGCAGTTGTTTTGTGACGCAGTATAACACAACTGTGGCCCTGAAAAACGGGGATATCATTCAAATCGATCATTACGATTATCCGGAAGGCGTTCTCTTTGGGGGTGTATCTGAATAAACGAATTCTGCCTCAGACAAAGTAAACACCGTACTTGGGTGGAGTTATTCCACTTTATTGGAGAAAGGAGTTCCCCTATGAAACGTATCCTGTCACTCATTCTTTCAGTCCTGATCCTCTTTACTGTTGTTTCGGCAAATGCTGCCGTGCCCGGAATCAGCAACAGCAATTCTGTATCTTCTTCCGGAAAAGGCGGATTCAAGATCGAACCGATCCAATGGGATACCGCTGTTGTCGGTCAGTACGCTCTGCCTGACGGATATACAGCCAGCAGATTGATCAACAATTGCGATGAAAACAGCACACTGGGTCATCCGATCCGTGTCTCCGTGATTCTGAACAACAAAGATGAAGATGCGAGAATGCAGTATTATTGCGGAGAGGACTACATTGACCGTGTCTACTCCAGCACTTCACTGATCAAGCACGTGGAGGGCGAAATCGATGCCCAGACGATGAGCTTCATGCGCAGATACGTCAACGCGGACGGATTCTGTGACGCATTAGCCAAGCAGTGGGCGCCAAATGCCGTTTATTACAAAAGCGAGGATATCTCATCCTGCGCCGCGAGAATGAACGCCGCTTATACCGAACTTACGCAGGTCATCACTCCCGGTCTTGCCGCATACGGTATGTATGTGGACTGGATTGAGACCACCGCTGCAGAGCGCGTGTATACCTATGATGAAAACGGCAAAAAGTATTGCATCTGCGTCATGGCTGAAGACTATGCCTATCAGTATTCATCGAATTCTTATGGTTTTTCTTTGACAAATATCGTGTGGCAGGTGCCCAACTACTACATTCTCTGGTGCCCCTACGAAAGCTATGAGCGGATCCATAACAGCGATTTCGCCGCGTTTGTCGAGAACACCTCCATCAATGATGAAATGATGGCGCTGAACAATAAGCTGACAGAAGATATCGCAGCAGAAGTGATTCAGAAAATGAACATGATGTGCGCTGCCAGTTCTGCTTATATGGCCTCCATGACCGCTCTGACCTTCTCCATGGTGGACAGTCAGCTGGGTGGCAGTCCCTACACGGGCAGTTATTCTTCCGATCGATTCTCCGATTATATGTTTGATCAGAACGATTACACGCTTTCCGACGGTTCAAGCGTGAAGGTTTCCACCTCCTACAACTACGTTTGGGAAGGCAGCAACGGCACCGTATACTACGGCAACAGTCTGTCGGATGCCCCCGGCGGCGCGACGCAGTTGTATGCCAATCATTAACAGGCTTTTTGCTGATGTTTTGGTTTGCATAACATCAACATCCAAATCGAGCGAGCTCCGGCTCGCCCTTTTTGGTGCAGTTCCCGCTGACCGTCCGGCTTGCCATACGCTGCAGGCATAGAAAGGAATGTTCCGAATGGCTTTTGAAAAACGCGAAGGTTGTTGGCATTGGGAATATACAGGTCCCTATGCCCGGAGCGAGGGAAAGAAGATCTGGCGTTTCTGGTGGGCTGCGATGATATTGGTCTATAGCATCCTTGGCATCGTACTCCTGTCGGATAAATCATTGGGAAACGATACAAATACCG
The DNA here is from genome assembly GCA_937886445.1 of uncultured Clostridia bacterium. GTDB lineage: Bacteria > Bacillota > Clostridia > Christensenellales > Aristaeellaceae > ZC3RG03. Next base: position 44,613 of record CALGBY010000052.1, read on the forward strand.
TCCTCTTCATTGTGGTTGATATCGGAATATGTATCACGGTTCCTTTCGTGATTCTTTGGTTCCTGAACCGTCATGGCAAACAAGGCTGCGCCTATACAGCCAATGAATCAGTTTCCTGGCGTCCTTACGGTGCGAAAGGCATAGGCTTTCTGTATGCCAATATCAAATCGTTGACCCGGTGCACAGATCGTGATGCCATTGTCATCAATATGAATATCACGGATCAACTATCCGGTTCAATTTTCGCCAATGCTGAGGATTATCAAGCAGTTTGGAATTTCTTTGTTGAACGCTGTCCAAATGCTGAGATCACAAAGCCCATTACCGGGGAACAGTATGATGAACTCTACGAAATCACAAGAGAGCAAGAGCAGAACAGAGACGAATGACGCGGAGCAGAAACGTGGATGGATTGGCCGGCATTCCGCATAAGAGGACTGGTTTCTGATCTATATGCTGTTTTCTGCGGACATAACGGAACTAACAACAGTTTGATTCGTCAAATAGGATGTGAGCAGAAAATTCCAAGCGTTTACTGCCACAATATTTGTTAAGAATAACTGACGAAAAGAGAGCGGAGGGTACCCATGAAAACAAAATTCGTATTGCTGACGGTGCTGTGCATGATCGTGGTTTCTGTGTGCTTTACAGCATTTGCTGAAAACACACAACAAGCGCGGAATATCATTTTGCTCACAGAATACCAGCAGATGGGATGGGGTGAGAGATTCCAGCTGGGGGCCTTGGATGATCAAGGCATTCTGTGGACCTTTGGAAGCAGCACAAGAGAGGATATCCCCTATGAAGCAGAGGCTTTGGTGGCATGGGCTGAATCCAGCGACAGACTGGAGGCTGTGGGCTCAATTCCCAATGAAGCATTGACAGATATCATCAGTCTGGTAGAAACAGTCCCCGCGCAAAAGGTCGTCTCCCATAGCTATGCCTGCGATGCCGGCACCCAGACTTCCTATGCAGTCCGCAAAGGCCGGCAGAATAAGCTGGAGATCATTGTGCTCGGAATGGCCGGAGACGAAACATTTGAAAATACTGATCCCGCCGCGCAGTCGTTGTACAAAGCCCTTCTCTCCCTGTTTCGGAGCGTAACATCCTATGCCGGAGAAGAGCACATTGCCCCCGCGGGATTCCGGACGGTCGATATTCTTACATTCTGCGGTTATCACGGTGTCGATCTCACAAAGTACACCATGACTGCCTATGCAAACGATTGTGAGACCGGGGCCTCCGAGACAGAACCCGAATTGAGCGCAGAGGACATTATGAGCATGAGGGTAACCGGAAAGCAGAACAGTATGGCTACTACAGGCAATACCGTCACATACTGCTTCACCGATCCGGACGGCACCCTGATGGCCGCCTTTGAATTCTACAACCGTCTTCTTGTTTGTTCTGACGGCATGTATACAGTAAATTGAAATGACTCAGCCGACCATCAGCAGATATTTGGATGATGGTGATCGCACCAATGAAAGACAAAGCGAAAAAACTCCGTCATTTTCCCGCGGCATTTTTCTGTTCATTGGCATCATCCCCGCAGGACCTATTCGCGGCATAAAGCAGGCCGGTTCAGGAAAAGAGGAAGGAGCAAGGCTGTGGCAACCATGAATGATGGCATACTGTGCTGGTCATATACCGGAGTCCGGAACAAAACCTATTGCAGAATCCTGTGGATCGTTTGGTTGTGCCTGATGCTTCTCCTTTTTGCCTGCACAGGAATAACGACAGCTGTCATTACACTGCCGGATGAAATGAAGCAGATTCTCACACGGATTTCTCTTTGCTTGGGTGGCGTTGTGACCGCTATTTTTGCTCTGATTTGGCTGTGGGAGAGTTTTTTGCCAAAGAAATATTCCTATTCTGCCAATGAGAAAGAACTGACTGTAGCATACGGCCGATACACAAACGGCTCAAACCGTTGTAAATCAAGCAGTTATGGCTTGAAGGGATACTTTCAAATCATAGCTGCTTTTTTGGCAGCGGAAAGAGAGGCTTCATTATGGAACTCAAGTACTATCGTTGCGGAGATTATTACTTCCCGGACCTCGGATTGACCGAAGAGGAACAGCGGCCGGTTGGAAAGTATGACCAAATGCGTATGGAGTATCTCCAGCAGAATCGCCCCGGCTTGTTCACTCGATTGCTCTTGTCAGGGAAACTCATGGAACATCTGCATGAAATTGACGATACCTGTCATGATCGTATGGAATTGATGGTTTCGCAGTTGAAACAGGCGGAAGGCATTACCGAAGCACTGAAAGCATCGAATCAGATGGAATGGGTGCGCCGTATGAACAACATTCATCATCGTGCTGAAGAAATCGTTCTGTCAGAATTCATTTATGACTGAAACGCAGTCATGAAAATCAAACAGGGAATTCGGTTGAATGTTACGCTTTAGGCATTCATAAGCCCAGTAAAATCAAGGGCTCTGGAACGCAAAAACAGCCCATAGAGAGAATGCCAAGCCGCAGAGTTTATCCTCTGAGGCTTGGCGGCGGGAGGCTTTATGCCGGGTTTTTAAAGCGAGAAGCTTGCACAAGGTGCGGTACTTCCTATTTTCTGAGCGGGCAGTTGGTTGCTCTGCAGTTCTTACAGTTAAATTCTCCGGATGGACAAAAATAGGCCCCACCGTTGACTTGCGAAAACTCATCCTCGGTGAGCTCCGTGAGCTTTTTGTTCAGGGTTTCAACTTCCTCTTTCAGCGCATTCAGTTTTTCTTCCGTTTTCATAGTATTTCCCAACCTTCCGGTCTTTGCTTTGTAAAAGAAGCAATGATTTATAGCCGCAAGACGGCAGAACCTTCCCTGCGTCTTAGGCCAGTCTGCCTTGCGGGCATTGATGATGAAGCCTTGCATCTTTACAGTTTCTTAAGTGACCATAGCAAATACAAGTTTTACACTCTTCCGTATAACCGTTGAATCCGCCTGAAACATGTGCAAAGCCGCCGTAGAGCTGCGCAAGCTCTTCCTCCGTCAGTTCCGCGAGCTTTTTGTTCAGGGTTTCAACTTCCTCTTTCAGGGCGTTCAGTTCTTCTTTCGTCTTCATAGTATTTTCTCCCTTTCCGGTCTTTGCTTTGTAAAAGAAGCAATGATTTATAGCTGCCAGACGGCAGAACCTTCCCTGCGTCTTCTGTTCATGGTCCTTTATTTTGCTTCTGTCATATATGGGGCATAACATGGCTGGAGATATGACATTATTTTATGTGGAACTTTTGAGGTGAAGGTGATCTCTTCGGACAATCTTTAGCAGGACATTCACTGCATGGACCAGTACACATACCACCGCCGGTTACCTGCGCCAGTTCTTCCTTAGTCAGCGCGTTAAGTTTCGCATTCGGGGCTTCCACTGCCTCTTTCAGGGTGTTCAATTCTTCTTTTGTCTTCATAGTGAAAATCTCCTTTCAGATTTAGATTTCATTTCTTCATGCGCTGTAAGGAAGCAGATTCGCCGCTAACAACAGAGGGTGTCATGATATCACCCTTTTCTTAGCCTACAATTGGTTTTTTTGCAGTTCTCACAGTTATCGTCTATACAAATCACCACACCGCCTGCCACCTGCGCAAGCTCTTCCTCCGTCAGTGCCGCGAGCTTTTTGTTCAGGGCTTCAACTTCCTCTTTCAGCACGTTCAGTTCTTCTTTCGTTTTCATGGCATTTAACTCCCTCAATTTGGTTTCATCTTTGTATACGATGCAGTGATGCGGATGGCTACTGTCGGGCTCGCTCTACTGTTCAGCTACAGTTTATCACCTCAGGAACTGTTCATCAATAACTTGTTAAATCTGCTTGTCTGCATCCTTCATCTGCCGCGTTGTCGTCAGTCGACGTAGCCCCGCTACGCCTCCTTCCTCCGCCTTGCATCTGAAGGTGCATCCTGCGCATCTTTTAACATTTTTTCGAAGCAGTTCCTTACTGAACAAGAAGATGAATGCGATTTTCACCATCTTTGTATTCCCAGGTTAGTTCTGAAGAAATGTGCTCTATGATTTTTTGGGAAATAGTATTCATCTCTGTCAAAATATTGAAACGCTCCCCACCATATGTGACTGTAATATCTGATTTATTCTCCTGTTCAGAATATTCGAGTGCAAAGTGAAAATTCCTGATAGCAGGAATAATTGTTGCTACACACAGTTCCTCAAAAACGGATTCAATAGCATATATGCTTTTCTGATTCATGTACTGTTTATGTCCAAAGCTCTCAATCTCAGAGTTAAAACCGTGAAAGTCAAAATATTGACTGTCTATATCTTTTTCTAGCACCTTCAGATGTCGGATAAAACGTCTGGTGAGTTCTTTCTGAGGATGGTCAAAAATCTGCGTGGGTGTACCTTCCTCATAGATGACGCCCTGATCCATATAGAAAACACGGGTGGAAACATCACGGGCAAATTTCATTTCATGCGTGACAATTATCATGGTCATACCTTTTTCGGCGAGCATACGGATGACTGCCAGTACCTCGCCCACCATCGTGGGGTCGAGCGCGGAGGTCGGCTCGTCAAAGAGGATGATCTCCGGCTCCATCGCCAGAGTCCTTGCAATGGCGATACGCTGTTTCTGACCGCCGGACAGCTCATCGGGATAAGCATAGGCTCTCTCTGTCAGACCGACGGTTTTCAGAAGTTCCATGGCTCTCTTTTCCGCTTCCTCTTTGGAAAGGCTGAGAAGCTTGATCGGGCCGTAGGTAATATTCTCTATCACATTCATGTGATTGAAGAGATTGAACGATTGGAAAACCATGCCCATTTTACGGCGTACAAGATCAAGACGGCAGCCCTTGGCGGTGATCTCCTCGCCGTCAATGAAGATCTGCCCGGAAGTCGGAGGATCGAGCATATTGAGAGCGCGCAGGAAAGTAGATTTGCCCGTGCCGGACGGTCCTATGATGGATATGACCTCGCCCTTTTTGATTTCAGCGTTGACATCCGTAAGCGGGACGGCATTGCCGTATTCTTTTTTCAGATGGGAAACGGTGATCATTTTTCCACCTCCTGTGTGACAACACGTTTAGGTTCAAGTTTTTTTCGGAAGTATTTGAGCAGACTCAAAAGCCCGAAAGAAATCAGGAAATAGATCAGAGCGACAGACAGCAGGGGGAAGAACGCATCATAAGTGCTGCTGCGGATCAGGTCGCCGGACTTGGTGAGATCGATGACGGCGATATATCCGACGATTGAAGTGCCCTTCATAAGCGCGATGAGCGTGCTGAAATATCCGGACAGAGCCGCTCTGGCTGCCTGCGGGAAAACGATGCCGGTAAACGTCTGATACTTCGTAAAGCCGATGGAGAGAGCCGCCTCGGTCTGTCCTTTGTCAACGCCGGTGATCGCGCCGCAGAACTGCTGGGCAAGGGAGGCTCCGCTGTTTAATCCGAAGGCGATAATAGCAACCCAGATCCCTGAAATATTGGATTTGCCGAAAATGACGTAGCAAAGGATCATCAATATAACGACCATCGGCGTTCCCTGCATGATGCGGTCGTATACATCGGCAAAAATCCGCAGCCCTTTCCTTTTGGACATGGCGCAGGCGCAGAACGCCGCGCCCAGAATATTGGCAAGCAGGAAGCCGCCGAGCGTGATCAGCACCGTCACGATGAGGCCGGAAACAATGAGCCTCCATCTTTCTTCGGTAACAAAGGTTCTTTTCAGGCCAGTTTCCAGGGTCTCAAGGAACGATTTTTTCTCTCCGTTATTGACCATGTCTTCGGAATTGCTACGTACCGCCACGCCGATTTCGTCAAATTTATAGGGAACGGAAAAGTCGATATTTTCTCCCCGCTCTGCGGTTATGTAGAGGTTGGCCGAGAGCATATCATATTTTCCGGTACCAAGTCCCATGAGCATGGCAGGATACTGAGCGTTTGTCAGGTTCAGTCCCCAATGATTCGCCTCACAGATACGGTATACAAGCTCTACGTCAAAACCGGAAAGCTCACCGTTGAAGAAAAAGGAAAACGGCTTGCTCTCTCCGAAGGTAACAGCATTGAGGGTATAGATTGGGTTTTCATCCAGCTCTATTTCCGGCATCTCAGTCTTTTCCTGATCGATCCATCGTACACGCATTTTCTCTATGATGCCGTCCGCGATCAGGCGCTCCACTGTCTCGTCCACGCTCTTTTTATAGTTCGGGATCGGGCAGGTTTTGGATAATCCCAGTCCGCACTCATAAGTATGCAGTGGTTCTTCAAGAATTTTGACGCCTTTTACGCCGCCTTCCAGGATCGCCCTTTCAATATACGGCCGTCCTACAACATACGCGTCGATTTTTCAATCCGCAACCGAGCGGACGCCGAGCAGCGTGTCATTTTGGGAAACGAGTTCTGCCTTCGGGCACGCCTCCAGAATGAATTTCTGTGTGTCTGCATCGTCGGACGCACCGATGGCAAGGGCCTTACCCTTCATATCCGCAAGGGATTCTATTTCTTGTGACCGCCTGCCGCAGCCGCTTAGAAGCAAAAGGGCCAGCAGCAAAATGGGCAAAATTCTTTTTTTCATTCTCCTACCTCCGTCCGATTGTCAAGGATTTCTTCAGGTCACCAGCTGCGGCCGGGAATGCGAAACATCTGATCAATGGAGTACCCTCCACCCATAGTGAAGATCTTCAGTCCCTCCTAAGAAAACACTTGCTCTCTCATCAGATGGAGGATGTTCTTGCAGATCCGATGGACACGCCCGCCATTCCATACTTTTTCAGGATAAGAAATGATCTTAGGAAAACATTCGTGATTACCATCCAGAAAGAGGATAGTAAACTCTAGCGCTTCAAGCGTGTCTAATTTGTTTTCATCATGCCAGCCAAATCCAAATATGCAGCCAAAATCACCGGCAACAATCAGGTAGTCATCATGAGTTGGATGACATACTTCTGAAAATGCTCGAACCTGGGCACCTCTCCGTGCGTATCGCCGGTTATATATATCATTGCTTTTCACCGCCTTTCTTTTCATGCATAACAAAAGAACAATCTCTGGAATATACTACTACACATTGAGAAATGCAGTTAGGGTGTGTCTCTAAAATGAGGAATGTGCAGTTTCAAGCAGATTTTCCGTC
>CALGBY010000053.1 GCA_937886445.1 uncultured Clostridia bacterium
AATCTGTTGAAAAATTCACTCGCCATCGCACTAACTCATTTGTGCGGTATTGCCTAAAGGCAATAGCGCACAATTTATCAGCAAAACACTGATCCGGCTGGCAGGCTCATTTGATCAGTGCTTTCATGAACGGACAGAAAGGATCTTATTATGGCATCAAGCGGCAAAAAGAAACCGGCTCTTGTTTACAAACCGATCTACAGGGGGAAGCCCTTCTGCGGCCTTGTGGCGAAAAGAGGACTGAAGCTGTTGGTCTATCAGCTGATCTTTTCTGTGTTTTATCTTTTGATGGGCGCGGCGCTGAGCGCGGCCAGCCTTGTGATCCGTTATATCGTTGCCGCGGCGCTGCTGCTGGTATGCATCGCGATCGTGTGGGGGGAAGCCGCGAAGCACGGTGAGAGCGATGTGAGCATAGGGCAGATCGTTTATGCCCGCAAGCAGGACGGTAAGCCCGTCAGCGATGATAACATTGAAAAATGCTTTCATCCGCTGCGCAGCGTAACGACATTGCTGACCGGTGTACTCCCGCTGGTGATCCTTGCGCTGGTCTTTTCACTGATCGCGAAAAGGGAGATCCCTTCCATGCCTGTTCCGGGCTGGATCAGCGACAGCATCCAGACCGGCAAGGATCCCTCCCTGTATTATTATTCAAGCGAGTATTACAGCATGCGGAATCCCACCGGCCTTGCCGAGGTGCTGAGGGTGATCGTGCGTACCTTCATTTTCCCGTTTGTTTCTCTGGCGGACAGCATGGATAAGGATGCCCGCCTGCTTGTGGACAGGCTGAGCCCCATCCTGATCATGATCCCCTACCTTTCGTACATCCCCGGTTATCTTTTGAGCACAAGGGAACGGGCGCAGGTACACGGAAACATCGCGGCGAGCGACCGGAAGGAAAAGAAGCGCCGTATGCGTATGGAAAAGCGCCGTGCTGAGCGCGAAAATAAAAATCAGCTGATCTGAGATGCGAATCATTGCCGGAGAAAAACGTTCCCGGGTGCTGACGGCGCCCGAGGGAGATCATACGCGTCCCACGGCAGACCGTGTGAGGGAAGCGATCTTCAATATCCTCGGGGGCTTCTTTGACGGGGAAAGCGTGCTCGATCTCTATGCCGGAAGCGGCGCGCTGGCGCTTGAGGCACTCAGCCGGGGAGCGGGACATGCCGTACTTTCGGACGCGGACAGAAAAGCGTATTCCGTGATACTGAAAAATGCGTCTGCTCTGGGGTATGAGCAGAAAACGCGCGTGCTCAACATGAAGGATGAGCAGGTGCTGGCTATGATGAAAAGCGAAGGCAGGGTGTTCGATCTGGTTTTTCTGGATCCTCCCTATCGGATGGATACAGCACCTATATGCGCGTATCTTGTTGAAAACGGGATGCTTTCGGAGCATGGGAGGATCGTGATCGAGCACAGGAAGGAAACCCCTCCCGCGCCGGTCGAAGGGCTGTGTGTGATCCGGCAGCGGTTTTACGGGATCACAGGCGTGACGGTGTGTGCAAAAAGCCTTGAGGAAGGGGAGAAGTGAAGATGAGTGTATGTCTCTATCCGGGCAGCTTTGATCCGGTCACAAACGGGCACATGGATATCATACGCCGCGCTGCACGGCTGTTTGATACGCTTTATGTGGGCGTCCTGTATAACCCCGATAAGCACGGGCTGTTTTCTCCGGAAGAGAGAGCGGAAATACTGAAGGAAGCCTGCAGCGATATCGGCAATGTGAAGTGCGTGCTGTGGGACGGGCTGACCGCCGCGCTGTGCAAAGAGCTTCACGCGGACGCGATCGTACGCGGTGTGCGCGGCACGGCCGATCTTGAATACGAGAAAAGCATGGCTGGGCTGAACAAAATGCTTTTACCCGGGCTGGATACCGTGTTTTTTCCGGCGAATGCCGCGCTTGAGCATATCAGCTCCTCCTATGTGAAGCAGATCGCTTCATTCGGGGGGGATATCACGGAAATGGTGCCGGAGTGCGTAAAGGCCCCGGTAACGAATAAATATAAAAATATTAAGGGAGGAAAGAATGATGTCTGAACAGATCACGGTTTTCCAGGTGTTTGATCGTATCGACCTTCTTGTTGCTCAGGCCAAAAAGGTGCCCCTGACCGGAAAGATCATGGTGGACCAGAGCGAACTGACCAACCTGCTCCGTCAGGCGCAGGCGGCGATCAGCCCCGATGTGGCGCTCGCGCGTCAGGTATTGATCGAGAGGGACGGGATCATCGCCAATGCCCGTGCGATCGAAGAGGACGGGAAGCGCAAGGCGGATCAGACGATCAATGAAGCCGCGATGAACGCGGAGGAGATCGTGAACCGGGCGAACTATACTGCCCAGCAGACGGTGGAAGAGGCCAATTCCCAGGCTAACGCCACCGTGACCGATGCCAATGCCCGCGCGGCGGACGCGGTGCGTCTTGCCAATGATCAGGCAACGCAGACTGTGGCCCAGGCGCAGCAGCAGGCATCCGACATCCTTGCCGAGGCCAATGAGCGCGCGCGTCAGCTGATCGAGGAGAACGAGATCACTGCCCGTGCCCGTGAACAGGCTGAGCAGCTGATGGATACCACGCAGCGTGAATGCGCGGCTTTCCGTGAAAAGATGAACAACGCCCTTTCGGACGCGCTGGGACGTGCGGAGAACGGGATCAGCGAGCAGCTGGAGGCCCTTAAGAAGCTGAAGGAGAGCATCGGCTGAGCACGCTGCAGCAGGTATTCCCGAAGGACGGATAAATGTGATTCCGGGCGATCTAAATAGAAAAAAATGCTTGACACGGCGTGACCGGATGCTTATAATATAATGGCTGTCTTGTGATTGATCACAAAACGAATCCGATGCCGGTAGGCATTTTACTTAAAGGAGTTGTACGATATGAAGCACACTTATCAGCCCAAAAAACGTCAGCGCAATAAGGTTCATGGCTTCCGTGCCCGTATGGCCACCAAGAACGGCCGCCGTGTTCTCGCCGCCCGCCGCCGTCGCGGACGCAAGGAACTGACCGTCTGACACGTAAGTGTCCTGCCTGGCTTAGCCCGCCCCGCCGCTTGCCACAGTGCATCTTGACAGGGGCGGGTTTTGCGTATTCTGAATGAGTGCCCGGCCGCCCCGCGGGGCGCGGCCAAAGCGCGGAATCAGGAGATAAAATGCAAAAGGAATACCGTTTGCGAAAAAACGGCCAGTTTCAGTATGTCTATCGCAAGGGAAGCGCGGCGGGCAGCAGGGAGATCACTCTGCTGTTTATACGCGCGCCGAAGTTGCAGGTAGGCTTTTCCGTAAGTAAAAAGGTGGGCGGAGCCGTGGTGAGAAACCGCGTCAAGCGCAGGCTCCGCGCCGCTTTCTCCTCACAGCTTCCGTTTCTGAAAACAGGCTACTATGTGGTTGCGGCAAAACCGATGGCAGCCGAAGCCGGCTACCGTGTGCTGCTCGGCAGTATGCGGTATCTGCTCAGAAAAAAAGATCTGTACAAAGAAGAAGACAAATGAAAAAGCTGATGCTGAAAGCGATCCGTTTCTATCAGAAGTATCTGTCTTCGAGAAAGCGCTGCCCATGCTGCCGCTTTACGCCCACCTGCTCGGTCTATGCCTCATGCGCGATCGAAAGATGGGGGGCACTGCGCGGCGGACGGATGGCTCTGTTCAGGATATTGCGCTGTAACCCGTTCTGCAAGGGCGGCTATGACCCGGTGCCCGCGCTTCCGCAATCTGAAATCAGGAGGGACGAGAACCCGTGAATTGGTTAGTTAATATTTTTACTTCCGTTATCGACTGGATCAACGGTGGCATCGGCTTTTACGCCATTTCGCTGCTGCTCTTTACGCTTTTGATCCGTCTGGTCGTATTCCCGCTGGATGTCAAGAGCCGTAAGGGAATGCGCAAAATGTCCAAGATCCAGCCCAAGATCAACGAGCTTCAGAAAAAGTACGCGAATGATCAGGCCAAACTGCAGCGCAAGCAGCAGGAGCTGATGAAGGCGGAGCATTACAATCCGCTTTCCGGCTGTCTGCCCATGCTGCTTCAGTATCCTATCCTGATCCTCATGTTTTATGCGATGAGGTCCGTTGCCAACCGCGAAATGGCCCGTCAGGTGCTGCAGGCGATCGGCGGAAACGAAAACCCCGTATACGGTTTTGAGACCTTCCTCTGGGTCAAGAACATCTGGTCTGCCGATTCCATGTTCGCGTCCGTCGCTCCTGCGGCGACCAGTCTTTCCCAGATCGACGGAGCCACCTGGCTCAAGGCCTTTACCGAGCTGGTACAGGATCCCGGAAAATACGGCATCACACTGGAAGATTGCCGCGTGATCCTTCAGACGCTTGTGAATGCCAGCCCGTCCTATGTAAACGGCATAGGAACCGTGACAGAGGAAATGTGGAACAACCTTTCCGCCTACGCCCCCGAGGTGCTTGCGGCTGTCAACGGTGTGCTGGACAACCCGGAGACCCTTCCCGCCTACGGTTCTCTTACACAGGATCAGCTCGCGTTGATCCAGAACGCGCTTACCGGCATCGGCTATACCCTGCAGAAGGATATGGGTGCTTCTGAAATGATCGACCTGTTCCGCCGCTTCATCGAGGCGGATATGAACGCGATCGGCGGTGTATGGGAGGTGCAGAACTGCCTGTGCTCCTGCAGCGGGATCTCCTCCAACATCACTTCCTCCGCTGTATATACCCTTTATGCCGCTACTCCCTTCTGTGTCAACAATGCCGCCGTGCTTACGCAGGTGCCGATCTTCGGAACCTTCTATAAGAATCCCAACGGCTTTATGATCCTTGCCGTTCTCTCTCTTGTGAGCCAGATCTTCATGACGAAGGTCAATCCCGCTACCCCGCAGGAGCAGGAGGCCGCCATGCAGAAGAACGATCCCAAACAGCAGCAGGGTGCCGGAATGACAAAGGTGATGAAGTATTTCTTCCCGGCGTTCTCCTTCTACTGCTGCGTATCTTCCTATGCCGCTTTTGCCCTGTACTGGGTGTTCAGCAATATCGTTATGATCACGCTCACTTTCGTCATCAACAAGTATCTGGATAAAAAGGAAGCGGAAGACGAGAGCAAGAGTGCTAATAAAACCGTTACCGGAGAAGGGAAGATCAGATGATCAAGAGTTATGAGTTTACCGGGCGCACTACACAGGATGCCATTGATGCCGGTTTGAAAGAGCTTCAGCTGGACATCAGCGATGTGAAGGTGGATATCGTTGAGGAAGGCAGCAAGGGTCTTTTCGGCCTGTTCGGCAGCCGTCCGGCGAAGATCCGCCTGAGTGTTGAGGAAGAGGAAGCGGAAGAAGAGAATATCTTCGCGCATATGCTTGATACTCCCGTTTCTGAAAAGAAGGCCGAAAAGAAGCCCGCTGCCGTTAAGGAAAAGAAGGCCGCACCCGTTCAGCAGGCTCCCGCCGCGGCGAAGAGCCAGAAGAACGATAAGCCCGCCGAAAAGAAGAAGCCCGCTGAGAAGCCCGAAAAACAGGAGAAGCCGGCTGTTTCCGAAGAAAAGGCCGAAGAGACCGCTTCCGCGGCGCCTGTTGTACCTGCCCCGCAGGCAGACCCCGCTTCCAGCGAGGGGATCGCGCAGCAGTTCCTGCAGAAGCTTACCGCTCTGATGGGCGTTGAAGTGAGCGTAGCCGTCAATACCGATGAAGAGGGCAATGTGCGCGTGAATATGTCCGGAGACAGCAAGGGGATCCTGATCGGCCGCCGCGGAGAAACGCTGGATGCGCTGCAGTATCTTACCTCCCTGCAGGTCAACAAGGGCAAGGACAGCTATACCCGTGTAACGCTGGATACCGAAAACTACCGCGCGAAGCGCGAAGAAGCGCTGGTGCGTCTGGCCAACCGCATGGCCAACCGCTGCCAGAAAACCGGCCATAAGGTGAGCATGGAGCCCATGAACCCCTATGAGCGCCGCATTCTGCACAGCGCGCTGCAGAGCCATCCTGCCGTGACCACGCATTCCGAAGGCGAGGAACCGAACCGCCATGTGGTGATCACGCTCAAGTAAATACAATCTGAACTGCCGGACAATTATGTGCGGCAGTTTTTCTCAAAAAGGAGGATATCATGCTTTGGTTCAGAAATGACTATTCTGAGGGCGCTCATCCGAAGGTGCTTGAAAAACTGTGTGAAACCAATATGATGCATTTGTCCGGCTACGGTGAGGATGTATGCTCCGCGGCCGCCAGGGAGAAGATCCGCAAGGCTTGCGGCCTTGAAAAGGCGGATATCGTTTTCCTTACCGGCGGAACGCAGGTAAACGCCGTTATCATCAGCACGATGCTGCGTCCCTTTGAAGGCGTGCTTTCGGCTTCAACAGGCCACATCAACTGCCATGAGGCCGGTGCTGTTGAGTTTGCCGGCTGCAAGGTGCTTTCCCTTCCGCAGCATGACGGAAAGGTGAACGCGGCGGATGTAAAGGCATGGATGGATGTCTTCTACGGAGATGAGAGCCATGAGCACATGGTATTTCCGGGAGTGCTTTATATCTCTCATCCCACGGAATACGGAACGCTGTATACCAGGGAGGAGTTGACCGCTCTGAGAAAGGTATGCGATGAACGCGGTGTGCGTATCTTTATGGACGGCGCGAGAATGGGCTATGGCCTTGCAAGCGAAAAGGCTGATCTTACCCTGAGCGATATCGCGAAGCTGTGTGACGCCTTTACCGTTGGGGGGACCAAGGTGGGCGCGCTGTGCGGTGAAGCGGCAGTATTTCCGAACGGCTCCATGCCTGAAAAATTCGTAACGCTTACCAAGCAGCGCGGCGCGATGCTGGCCAAGGGAAGGCTGAACGGAGTACAGTTTGACGCGCTGTTTACAGACGGGCTTTATTTTGAGATCGCCGCGTACGCGGACAGGCTGGCCATGAAGCTGAAGGCGGCCCTGCTCGATATGGGATATGAATTGTTCATCGATTCATATACCAATCAGCAGTTTGTTATCCTTACACAAAAGCAGTATGATACGCTGCGCGAAAATGTGGAATTCGGTATCTGGGAAACCCTTTCAGACGGCAGGCTGGCTGTACGGTTTGCCGTGAGCTGGGCAACAACGGAGGAAGATACCGATTCACTGATCGCACTGCTTAAAAAGGTTAAGGCCTGAGATGTTTGGAATGTGCATTAACTGACCAAAGGTATTGACAAACGGATGCTAAAATACTAATATAGACCGGTAAATTACCGTAAAGGAAGGCAGAAAAATGGCTGAGAAACTTACGATGGATAAGCTTGCCGCTCTGTGCAAGAACCGCGGCTTTATTTTCCCGGGCAGTGACATCTACGGCGGTCTGGCGAACAGTTGGGACTTTGGCCCGCTGGGTGTGGAATTCAAGAATAATGTGAAAAAGGCCTGGTGGCAGAAGTTCGTACAGGAAAGCAAATACAACGTAGGTTTGGACAGCGGTATTCTGATGAACCGCGAGGTGTGGGTGGCCAGCGGCCATGTGGGCGGCTTCAACGATCCGCTGATGGACTGCAAGGCTTGCAAGGCCCGCTTCCGTGCCGATAAGCTGATCGAGGATTTTACGCAGGGCGAGGAGACCGGCGACGGTTGGACCAATGCCGAGCTTGAAAAGTATATCGAAGAGCATGATATCAAGTGCCCCGTGTGCGGCAAGAAGGATTTTACCGGGATCCGTCAGTTCAACCTGATGTTCAAAACCTTTGCCGGCGTTACCGAAGGCGCTGCAAATGAGATCTACCTTCGTCCCGAGACCGCTCAGGGTATCTTTATCAATTTCCTGAATGTGATGCGTACCAGCCGTAAAAAGCTGCCTGCCGGTATCGGCCAGATCGGCAAATCCTTCCGCAATGAGATCACCCCGGGCAATTTCATCTTCCGCGTGCGTGAATTTGAACAGATGGAGCTGGAGTTCTTCTGCAAGCCGGGCGAGGATCTTGAATGGTTCAACTACTGGCGTTCCTTCTGCCGCGACTGGCTGCTCAGCCTGGGCATTAAGGAGGAAAACCTGCGTCTGCGCGATCATGAGCCCGAAAAGCTCGCCTTCTACAGCAAGGCGACGACGGACTTCGAATTCCTCTTCCCGTTTGGCTGGGGAGAGCTGTGGGGCGTGGCGGACCGTACCGATTACGACCTGACCTGCCACACCAATCACAGCGGCAAGGCGCTGGAATACATGGATCCCGTTACGAATGAAAAATTCATTCCTTACTGTGTGGAGCCCTCGCTGGGTGTTGAGCGTGCCGTGCTGGCTTTCCTGTGCAATGCTTATGAGGAACAGGATCTTGAAGGCGGAGACGTGCGTACGGTGCTTCATCTGCATCCCGCGCTTGCTCCCTTCAAGGCCGCTGTGCTGCCTCTGCAGAAAAACAAGCTGGGTGCGAAGGCCACTGAGGTGTATGAGGAACTGAGCAAATACTTCAATATTGATTACGATGAGGCCGGTTCCATCGGAAAGCGTTACCGCCGTCAGGATGAGGTGGGTACGCCTGTCTGCATCACTGTCGATTTTGATACCGTTGACGAGGCGAGCGAGAATTTCGGCACCGTTACGGTACGCGACCGTGATACGATGGAGCAGAAGCGCGTCGCCGTAAGCGAACTGAAAACACTGATCGAGGAAATGCAGCGTTTCTGATCTGAAAGGAAAAAGATTTGCACACTGAGGCCGGCTTTTGCCGGCCTTTTTGCTTGCCGGAAAACATGACCGTTTCATCATTTGAAACGGAATGAAAAATTTCTTATCTCTTTTCATTGCCCGGATATTCGTCAACTTCGCGGAAAGCGGAATCGCATACGCGTCTTTTCTGCGGACTGTGCGGGCTGTGAGCGGTATACGCTGTGTGCCGGAGCGGACCGGTATTCCGGCTTTATCTTTTGAGATGTGTCGGAAAAGCTGATGTATAGCCTGCCGCACACACTGGATCTCCTTCGGATCACATTTCCGGTCTGCTTCGGAAAACACACGGAAAGCCGGAACACGCCGTAAAGCATGTTGACACCATATATGACACCGTGATATAATAGCAGTGAGGTGAGCACAGTGTCATCGTGGGAAAAGTTACTGGATCGGATCTTGAATCTTGACAAAAACATGCGTTTTGACGAATTGAGAAAGGTACTGGAGGAATACGGGTATACAATGGGTTCACCGGGAAGTGGCAGCAGTCATTATACATTCCGGAAACCGGGTTGTTCCCCTATTACGATTCCGAAGCATGAACCAATCAAAAAAGTATATGTGGAATTAGTTCGTGATGTTGTCGAAAGTGAGATGAAAAATGATGAAAACAATTGATGAGTACATGCGTCTTCCTTACCGCATGGAGCTGATTCCCGACCCGGATGAAGGTGGCTATGCAGTGACTTTCCCTGCTTTGAAAGGCTGCCTTTCAAGCGGTGAAACTGTGGAAGAAGCCGTCCGGAACGCGGAGGATGCCAAACGCGAATGGCTCACAAGCGCCATCGAAAGCGGCATTTCCATTCCGGAGCCCGATGCCGGTGATGAATACTCCGGCCAGTTTAAACTGCGCATTCCGAAGTCTCTGCACCGGCAACTGGCCATGTCAGCAAAACGGGAGGGCATCAGCATGAACCAATACTGTCTCTACCTCCTTAGTGCGGGAAGCGCCGTACGCACATAAACATAACCGGAACAAAATGATCAACACTATGAACACATTGAATCATAAGTGAGCCCTTTCGTTAAGGCAATACCGCACAATTCGTCAGCACGCTGAACGGTGCCTTTTTCACCATCTTCATCTTGCAGAAATTTCGATACATGGCCCGCCCTCCGGATGAGGCACTATTGGGCTGTTTGAAGATCGGCTGTACACGATCTTCAAACTGACACCAGTAAACCTTCAATTTCTGCAAGCGAATCTGTTGAAAAATTCACTCGCCATCGCACTAACTCATTTGTGCGGTATTGCCTTAAATGGTCATTCCTGAAATTCCTGTAAGCCCTGCACTCGGGTGCGGGGTTTTTCTTTTCCACCGCGCAGTTCATGTTTCCATATTCCTCCATTCACATTTTCCCACACCGGACGATTTGCTTTTGGGGGATGGATGTGATATAATGTAAAGGGGTTTTTATGCGAGCGTGCGCCGCGGCAAGGCCCCGGAAGGCCCGTAAGGACTGAATGAAAGGAAGAACAGCTTTTGCACCCCCGCAGTTGCCGTGAACAGGTATGAAGGAATTTTACTTTGCCGGTTACAGATTGCTGGCGGATGACAAGATCGCCGGGGAATGCGCGGCCCGTTTAGCCCGATTTACCGCGCCCTTGCCCTATACCCACACCTTCACGGTGCGGGAGGGGGACGAAAGCAAGCGGGATGAGTATTTTGCCCGGGCGGAACAGGCGGAGGTGCTGCTCAGGTGTGATATATTTGACATGCTGCGTCTTAAAGAGGGTACGGCGATTTATCACAGGTCGAAGGGCCCTTTGGCCGGGACGCTGGTGATCTGCTCCGGGGATTACGGTGAAATGACCGCCTATATTTCGCGGGGAACGTACACCATGAAGGGAAGCAGCGAGGTGCTTGAAAAGGTTTTCCCCTTTGAATACACGCTGCGCCATGCTCTTGAAACCGGCATCGCCCTGCGCAGCGGCATACCGGCGCATGCCGCTATGGTGGATCGGGAAGGAAAGGGCATCCTGTTCCTGGGCCCCTCCGGGATGGGAAAATCCACCCAGGCCAGGCTGTGGGAAAAGCATCTGGGGGCCGAGATCCTGAGCGGAGACCGGCCGTGCCTCAGAAAAGCGGAGACCGGCTGGCGCGGTTACGGCATGCCGTGGGACGGCAAGGACTGCATTCTGCGGCAAAGCAGTGTGCCGCTGCGGGCCGCCGTGGTGCTGGAGCAGGCGGAAGAAAACGAGATCCGCCCCATGAGCCCGGTGCAGGCCATGGCCGTGCTGCTGAAACAGGTAACCATTCCCACATGGGACAGATGCGCCGCCGATACGGTCCTGCTAATGATGAGCGAAGCCGCCCGGGACATTCCCTTCTGGCATCTGAAGAACAGAGCGGATGAGGACTGCGCGCGGCTGACCCTGAACGCGATTATGGAGAAATAACGATGAAGACATATACGCAGACACAGTTTTTCCGGCAGCTGGACAGGCACTGCCGCCGCAATTTCATTCCCAAAGGCGGCTCCTTTGAGCTGACGCCCCTGTGCAATCTGGATTGCAAAATGTGCTATATCCACCTCAATGACCCCGGCCTGCGGGAAAAGCTGCTGAGCGGAGAACAGTGGATCGGCATCATGCGGCAGGCTGTCAGCCGGGGCATGATGAACGCGCTGCTGACGGGCGGCGAGGCCATGACCCATCCGGATTTCAAAAAAATATACCTGTACCTGAAAAGTCAGGGCGTAATGGTGACGGTAAAGACCAACGGCCTGCTGCTGAACGATGAAAACATACGGTTTTTCGCGGATACGAGACCGTCGGCGCTCGATATTTCGCTGTACGGGTGCGACCGGGAATCCTATATAGCGGTTACGGGGCACGATGTGTTTGAGCAGGTGGACCGCAACATCCGCGCGGCCGCCGCGGCGGGGTTGCCGGTCAGGCTGATGATCGTCCCGAGCTCCTATATGAGCCCCTGGACCGACCGGGTGCTGGAATGGGCGAAGGGATACGGCGTGCCGGTCAAGCTGAACGGTCTGCTTGCGGAACCCCGGGAAAATACGCATCGGAAAAAGGCGGATTTTGACCTGACAAATGATGAGATCATCCGGCTGCAGAACAGAAAGAATGAACTTTTTCCCGAAGACACCCCGGTAATGCAGGAGATCGAGGAGGAAACCGAGCCTTCCGTTGTGCCGGACAGCGGGCTGAAGTGCAGCGCGGGGCGTTCCTCCTTTGCCGTGCATTGGACGGGCATTCTGGTGCCCTGCCTCGAATATCCGGAAGAGCTGTTTCGTGCGGATGTCCTGGCTGAAGGCTTTGACGCCGCGTGGGAAAAGGCCGGGCAGGAGGCGCGGGATCTGAAAGCGCCGGAGCAGTGCGGAACCTGCGAATACCGGCAGGAATGCAATTACTGCCCCATGAAGCATTACCCCGCCAGCCTGCACAACGCCTGCCTCCCAAGTGTGTGCGAATATATGAAGTACCTGATCGATTCCGAGAAGGCAAAGAGCGGAAAATAAACAAGCGGGGCGAGGGTGAGGGTGAAAAAAATGCCCTGCCGTGAATCATGATGAACGGAGAGAATCACAGAATGAAACTGAAGGACGGATTTATTTTAAGGAAAATGCCGGGCATGAATGTGCTGATGCCCGTGGGCGAAAACGCTCAGAATCAAACGCGGGCCCTGGTGCTGAATGACACCGCCGCGTTCATCTACGAATTGCTGCAGCAGGGCCTTTCCCGGCAGCAGATCACGGAAAAGATGACTGCAGAATATGATGTGACCCCCGAAAGAGCTCAAGACGGCTATGACAAGACAGCCGCGATGCTGATCGAAGGCGGCGCGGCGGAGTAAGCACTTTGCTTTTCCTCCGCCTCAGCCTTTGACATATTCGCCGGGAAGGAATGATCCGCCGGCGGGAATTACCGGGAAAGGAGACAGAATGATGGAGAATAACGAGAAGAAGCCCAATGCGGAGCCCGAAGTGGCAGTGCTGGAGCTGAATTTCAACGAAGTGATGACCACCAGCACCGCGCGTGAAACCGATATGTTTGCCGAAACTGATTTTCCCGAGTGCTGGATGACCCCCTGATTCACCCAGCCCTGCTCCGGCCATTGTGCCGTATGCCCCGGTGACGGATGATGATGCGGCCTTCATTTACGAACTGCCGCGGCAAGCCGATGAAGGGACAAACGGGGAACAGGCCCCGAAAGGGCGGAAGCCGGCTGATGCAGGACAACTGTAATGCCGATCGAAGGCGGCACGGCGGAGCAACACTTTGCTTTCCCCCGCCGCGGCCTTTGACATATACGCCGGGAAGGAATTTCCACCCGGCGAAAATTACACAGAAAGGAGAAAAAACATGGAGAACAACGAGAAGAAGCCCTACGCGGAGCCCGAAGTGGCAGTGGTGGAGCTGGACTTCAGCGAAGTGATGACTACCAGTGCTAAATGCCAAGCAGAAAATTCATTTGCCGTAAGCGATGGCTGCTTTGATTAATGAGCCATACCCAACGGAAAAAAGGGACCGTGCGAATTGCGCGGTCCCTTTTGCTGTTATACGCCTTTTCAGACGGCTCTGTCCGGTTTTGTTTAGAATGGCTCTTTCGACAGTCTGAAAGGATGACAATAATTGTATAAAGGTTAATAGAATTGTATATTTATCTATTGCATATCAAAATCAATCGTAGTATAATCCACATGCTTAAGCAAGAACGGAGGTTGAAGCAATGCTCAGAAAGTGCCCGAGATGCGAATTGAATTATATTGACGAAACAGAAAATTTCTGCAAGGTATGCAAAAGAGAAATGAAAGGCGAAGACAAGCGTGAAGAGATCGAAATGTGCACGGTGTGCAATGAAAATCCCGTGCTGCCCGGTCACGATGTGTGTCTTTACTGCCTGAAGGAAATGAATGACCAGCAGGGTAAGCCCACGGATGAAGAAACCATCACCATGGCCGAGCCCAATCTGGATATCGATCCGGTAAGCTCGATGGATGAGATCATCCCCGACATTCAGGAGGATATTCCCGAAAAGGAATTCGGAGAGATCGAAAGCGATCTGTCTCTGGATGAGATGGGCGATGAGGAAGAAGACGAAAACCGGGACGACGAGGACGAAGAGAACTGATGCGTGTATTCGCAATCGGCGATCTGCATCTGCCCGGCGGTGATGACAAACCGATGGATGTTTTCGGTGAGCGCTGGGAAGGTCATTTTGAAAAGATCAGCCGGGACTGGAAACAAAAAGTTACCGATGAGGATGTTGTACTGATCCCCGGAGATATTTCCTGGGCAATGCAGCTTGAAAACGCACTGCCGGATCTGGCGTCTGTCGCTGCCCTTCCCGGCAGCAAGATCCTTTTGCGCGGAAACCACGATTACTGGTGGAGCTCGCTTACCCGTGTGAGAGAAAGCCTTCCGGACGGAATGTACGCGCTTCAGAATGACGCGCTGCGTCTCGGTGACTGTGTGTTTTGCGGTTCCAGGGGGTGGACCGGAGAAGAGACCGCGGAGGACAGGAAGATCTATACGCGTGAACTGATCAGGCTGGAGCTTAGCCTGCAGAACGCGATGTCTCTCGGAGGAAGAATGATCGCCCTTTGCCATTATCCGCCGGTAAATGAAAAAGGAGACGCGAGCAAGGTATCCGCTTTGCTTGAAAAATACGGCGCTGAGTATGCTGTGTACGGCCACCTGCACGGAGCCCATGTCAACGCGTTCAACGGGGAGAGCCGGGGAGTGCGTTACGCGTGTGTATCGTGTGACCAGACGGATTTTTGCCTGACCGAGCTGGAACTGTGACCGGATACGAAGCTTTGCGAACATAAACAAATACGGTGATACAGAGACTGTGCCTGAGGTACAGTCTTTTTTGTTTGCCGTAACATGAGCGGACCGAAAATTGTGCTGAAAGTGGAGCACAGCACATTGTAAGTGGCATATTGCTACATAGAAGTGGAATAGATGATGCAGAATTATTGGCTTTTCCATGCGTTTGTGGAAATGTGATACACAAAAGTGGTTTTCATATTCGCTCAGCACCCGCGGAAGCTCCGGAAACTGCCGCGGGATGCCCGTTTATCAAATTATTAATCTTTTGTAATGATTTGGCCGAAATAAAATGCCAGAATTTGGAAACAAAAACCGGCATAATAAACAAATATATACAAGAAAATTATTGAACATGCACAAAACACGACGCAATAAGCAGCAATGTCAGGGCGGATCGTATGCATGATGTACAAACATTTGTTTTCATATGCTTCGCATTTGAGTCGAAATATTACGGAAATGTTATCCAAAAATGAAAATATCGTTTGGAAAAATTGTTGCACGAATATCGGAAGTGGAGTAAAATGGTATGCGAAGCCCACAAAGTGGTAAATATGTGGCGGATTGTGTGGTGCATGAGATGGCGGATGAGGAAGTGAACAGCGTAAACGGCGTAGAAACGCCGTCTGATTGCGCTGCAGAGAATGCTCAGAAGCCGTTTCTCGGCTTTACCGGCTGCTATGACCACGGGATCGATACCAAGGGCAGAATGATCATTCCGGCAGCCTTCCGTGAGGCTTTGGGCAGCCCCTTTGTGGCAGGCCTCACGCTTGATATGAAGGCGATCGCGCTCTATCCGATCAGTGAGTGGGTCAGGCAGCAGGAAATGCTGCAGAAATTACTTGAAAAAGATATGCGCATGCAAAAGCTGATCGACAGGATCAGCAAATATTCTTTCTGCGACAGCGAAATGGACGCTCAGGGAAGGCTGCTGCTGCCCGGAAAGCTGAGAAATATGATCCTCAGGGATACACATGATGTGGAAGTCAGCGGCGCGAGAACGCATATCCGTATCGTAAGCGCCGAGACCGCCGCTCAGGAAGAAGAAGAGTTTGAGCGTGATGTTCCGGATGTACTGAGCTTTATCGCTGAGATCCAGAACAAATAAGCTTGAAAAAGTGTACGGCTTATTTTCAAACAGCCCATCGGTGCCTCATCCGGAGGGCAGCCCATAAGTATGATGACAGGTGAACGGCTATGATGACGATAGAGAAGAACACCGTAAAAACGAACAGAATGAAGTACACTCAGGCAGGAGTGCGTACAGTGAATGCCGGCAGCGATTTTCGCTTTTCCGGTAATGTGTTCGTTGCGGACGGAAACATATCGGCGGAGTCTCCCAATGATATTTTCTGCTCCAATGACAGCGGAATGCCGAAAAGAAAGCGCCCCGTATCCTTTACATGGAAAAAAGCGCTTACGCCGCTTGCCGCGCTGTTTTTGATTTTCTCGACCGTGATCTGCGTAAAGGCCGTTCAGATCAGCGATATGAAAACTGAACTGGCAAGGCTGAAAAGCGATACGACGGGACTGAGATACAAAAATGAGGATCTGCTCGGACAAATCAGGGAAGAAACAGACCCCGCCCATATCTGCTACAAAGCGGTGCAGGAACTGGGCATGGTCAACAGCCTGGGAGCGGATACGGTATATCTGACAGTCAACGCGAACGGAACGGTGACCGCGGAAAGGTCGAACGGGAACCGCGTCATACAGACAGGAAGCAGGTAAACAGAATTCGGGGTGAGTAAGATGAAAATCAGCGAATTGGCGAGATCAGCCGGGTATGAGCTGATAGGGGTAAACGGAGATTGCGAGATCAGCGATATCAGCATGGACAGCCGCTCCCGAATGAAGGAATGGCTGTTTTTCTGCGTATCGGGCGCGCGCTTTGACGGCCATGCTTTTGCGGCGCAGGCCATTGAAAACGGCGCAGTCGCTCTTTGCGTGGAGCACGAGCTTCAGCTCCCTGTTCCGCAGATCATTGTGAGAAACACAAGGCGCGCGATGACACGGATGGCGGCCGCGTTTTTCGGCTATCCTGCGCAGCGAATGAAGATCTTCGGTATTACGGGCACAAAGGGAAAAACGACGACCAGTTATCTGGTAAAGGCGATCCTCGAGCAGGCCGGCTATAAGACCGGATTGATCGGTACGACTGGAAACATGATCGGCAGCGAATACATCCGATCGGCTTTTACCACGCCGGAACCGATCGATCTGCACCGTACATTCCGCAGGATGGCGGATGAGGGCGTGCAGGCGGTAAGCATGGAGGTCTCCGCGCACGCGCTTGAAATGGGCCGTCTGGAGGGTATTGTTTTTGAGGCGGGCTGCTATACCAACCTGTCTCAGGATCATCTTGATCTGTTTGGCACGATGGAAGCGTATTTTCAGTGCAAAAAGAGCTTCTTTACTCCGAAATGGCTGAAAAATGCCGCTTTGAACGCGGATGAAGAAACGACATCCAGGATCGTGAACGATATCAAGGTTCCTTTTTCCACATACGGGATCTGCGAAAACGCCGATATCTACGCGCGCGATATCGAGATCAGCGAAGAAGGCGTAAGCTTTGTAATGAAGCTGTTTTCGGTAAGCGAATACCCGATCCGTATGAAGATGACCGGCATGTTCAATGTATATAACGCGCTGGCATCGGCTGCCGTGGCACTGATCGCCGGGATCAGCCCGGAGGATATCCGTGCCGGTCTTGAAAGCGTAAAGAGTGTTCCCGGGCGCTGCGAGATGCTGGATACGCACACCGAATACAAGGTGCTTCTGGATTATTCCCATTCTCCGGACGCTTTGCAGAATATTCTGACCGCTGTGCATGAGTTTGCCAGAGGCCGTGTGATCTGTCTGTTTGGCTGCGGCGGAGACCGTGATACGGGAAAAAGGCCTATCATGGGAGAGATCAGCGGCAGAATGGCGGATTACTCAATCCTGACCAGCGATAACCCGCGCTCTGAGGATCCTATGGAGATCCTCGCGGCAGTGGAAGAGGGGATCCGTCCGACCGGCGGAAAATACACGGTGATCGAAAACCGCCGTGAAGCGATCCGTTTCGCGCTGCAGTTTGCCAGAGAAGGGGATATCGTGATCCTGGCGGGCAAGGGGCATGAGACCTATCAGGAAATCAAGGGCATCAAGCGTCCCTTTGACGAGAAGCAGGTAGTAAAGGAACTGCTGGAAGAAATGAAAAACTGACGGAATGAGGCGTACTTTATGATACTGATGACCTTCGGACCGCTTGCGGCCGCGCTTTTGATCGTGCTTTTGGTAATGCCGTTCTTTCTCCCGTTTCTCAAAAAGCTCAAGTTCGGGCAGACGATCTACGAATTGGGGCCGCAGGCACATCTTTCCAAGCAGGGCACGCCCAATATGGGCGGGATCGTGATAGCGCTCGGAACACTGATCGCCGGCGTAGCGGGCGCTCTGCTCTGCCAGAAGGAATGGGGAACCGCCTGCCGCCTGTATCCCCTTCTGTTTACCATGATATTCTCCATGGCAGTCGGCTTTGCGGATGACTTTATCAAGGATGTGAAGAAGAATCACGAGGGCCTGAAGCCGATGCAGAAGATCGCGGGACAGGTGATCGTGGGTCTCGCGGTATCAGTATACTGCTATTTCACGGCGGGATCGGATATCCTGCTGCCCTTTACCGCGGGAAAGACCTGGGATCTGGGCATTTTCTATATCCCGTTGATGACCGTTCTTGTGATCTTCATGACCAATTCGGCTAATCTTCAGGATGGTGTGGACGGGATCCTCTCAACGGTGACCATGATCGGAATGATGGCGTTCGGCCTGATCGCAGTATTGCTGAAGGACAGCATCATGCAGCAAAACGGCGCGGGCTGCGCGGCGGTCTGCTTCGCGCTCACCGGCGCCTGCCTCGGCTTTTTCCGGTTCAACCATCACCCGGCAAAGATCTTCATGGGAGATACCGGAAGCATGTTCATCGGCGGCGCGATGGTGGGGATCGCCATGGCCTGCAAGTGCCAGCTTCTTCTGCTGCTGATCTGCTTTACCTCTGTAATGAGCAGCGTATCCGTCATTCTGCAGACGACTTACTTCAAGATCACCAAAAAGAAATACGGACAGGGAAAACGCATATTCAAAATGGCGCCCATTCATCACCATTTTGAGCTGTGCGGCATGAGTGAGGAAAAAGTCGTTTTGATGTATGAACTGGTCACTTTTGTTCTCAGCGCGGCTGCGGTACTTTCATTGATCGGCTTCTTCGGGTAATATATTGCCGGTACTTCCGTGTTTCCGGAAGGCCGGCTTTTCATTGGAAACAACAAAACGGAGGCACATTGATATGAGTGAATTCAACGGGAAAAAGATATTGGTGCTCGGTATGGCACGCAGCGGGATCGCCACCGCGAAGCTGCTGCTTCGTGAAGGGGCGGAGGTCACGATCAGTGATCTGAAATCCAGGGAAGCCTTCGGAGATGACCTGAATGAGATCCTGAAAGCTGGATGCCGCGATGAACTGGGCAGGGAGGTATCCTGTGAACTGCTGAAAAAGCAGGATCTGCTGGTGATCTCTCCCGGTGTACCTATTGATGCCGCTCCTGTGAAGCTGGCGGAGGAAAACGGTATCCCCGTGATCGGTGAACTGGAAATGGCATGCCGCCTTGTAAAAGGACCGATGGTCGCGGTCACCGGAACAAACGGAAAGACAACCACTGTGACCCTGCTTGGCGAAATGTTCAAAGCGGCCGGAAATGAAGTGTATGTATGCGGCAATATCGGTTATCCCGTAAGCGCCGCCGTGCTTGAAGCAGGGGATAACGCTGTGATCGTTGCGGAGGTCTCCTCCTTCCAGCTGGAAAGCATTGAACGGTTCCATCCTCTCAGCGCCGCCGTACTGAACATTACCGAGGATCACCTGAACCGCCACAAAACCATGAAGCGGTATACGGAACTGAAGAAACGGGTATTTGAAAACCAGAATGAAAACGATATCGCCCTGATCAATATGGATGATCCGCTTTCGGAAGGTCTTTCGGATGGCCTGAAAGCACATACCGTGTATTTTTCCCGAAAAAAGGAGCCGGAGCAGGGAGCCTTTGTGCGTAACGGAAGGATCATGCTTCGCCTGAACGGAGCGGAAAACGATATATGCGCGGCGGAGGATGTGTACATTCCCGGCCCTCACAACCTGGAAAACGCGCTGGCGGCTTCGCTGATCGCCTATTCACGCGGTGTGCAGCCTGAGGTGATCGCGGAGGTACTGAAAACCTTCAGAGGAGTTGAGCACCGTATCGAGTTTGTGCGCGAGCTGGACGGCGTACGGTATATCAATGACAGCAAGGGGACCAATACGGATTCCACCGTGAAGGCGGTCGCCTCAATGACGCGTCCTACTGTGCTGATCCTGGGCGGCTCCGACAAGCATGTTCCATTTGACGCGATGGCAGAATATATTCTTTCATCCGGCATGATCACACATTGCGTTCTGATGGGGCAGACCGGCCCTCAGATACGGGCCGCGCTTTTGAAGGCCGGCTTCACGGCGCTGACAGACGCGAATGACATGAAGGATGCCGTTGAAAAGAGCCGTGCGCTGGCCGTGAACGGCGGAAACGTGCTGCTTTCTCCGGCCTGTGCCTCATTTGACATGTTTACAGGCTTTGAACAGCGCGGAGAAGTATTCAAACAGATCGTAAACGGATTGGAGTAAATACATGCAGGATCCCGGACAGGATTTCTTTGAGCCCGGTACGGAGCAGAGACCGGGACGGTATGGCGAAAAAAAGAAAAGGCTGCGTGCGCTGCCGATGGCCGCGGTGATACTGGCGGCAGTGTTTGCGCTGTGCTGGTTTGTTGTGTTTCGCGTTCGGAACACCGAGGTGGAGATCCTTTTTGATGCCGGCGCCGATCCGATGGGAGAGAAGAGATGGACAAAGGATGCCGTCCTTGAAGCCTGCGGGCTGAACGGGCATGTGAATTACTTTACGGTGAGTGAAGAGGGGATCAGGGAAAGACTTGTGAATAACCCTGAACTGAAGCTGGAAGGCTTTGAAAAGAGCTTTCCCGCTTCACTCAGCCTGACAGTAAGGCAGCGGCAGAAAACGGCCTGTATCGAAGCGTACGGGATGCGCTATATCGTGGATGAAGACGGTATGATCCTGGACAGGACCGACCTTACGGACAGCACATATGACTGCCTGATCACAGTGACCGGGCTGAACCTGAAGAATTCTCAGGCTGTACGCGGAAACGAGATCGTACTGGGAGATACCAGACAGTCGGATGCCTTCAAAGAACTGCTTTCGGATCTGCGGAATATGGATCTGCTTTACGGAAGACTGAGCAACGGCACCCCCTATATCGCTTACAGCAGGCTGAATCTTTCCGACCCGGAGCACATCACATTTTCCACTTCGGACGGTCTGTTTGAGATCAATATCACGATCGATCTTGATTCGCCGGATACCGATATCAGGCCTAAGCTGCGCACAATGGATTATGTGCTCAGGGAGGTCCGTACCGATCCGGAAGCCAGAAACGGGGGAACACTGGAGGTCGTTGCCGTCGGTGAGGCGGTACTCACCCCGAAATAGAGCGTTCAATACAGGAAGAATAAGAAAAAATGCCGAAATCCTGTAGAAAATTGTATTTTTCTCTTGCAAAATTATCACGAAAAGATTACAATAAAGTGACCGAATAGGTATTTGTTATTCGGAAGGTTTTTATGTACAAAACGAATACCTGATGAACGGAGAGGATCTGATGAGAAATACAGTGGCTGCTTTGGATTTCGGTACCAGCAAAATCGTTGCTTTGGTGGCGGAACCCGGTTCTTCTGTCCGGTGCAATATCATCGGCGCGGGAACAACTCCCTACGACGGTTTCCTTGACGGACAGTGGAATGCGCCGGATTCGTTGAATGAATGTATCGAAAACGCCATACATGCTGCCGAAAATCAGGCAAAGATGAGAATCCGCGAGATCAATATCGGCATTCCGGGCGATTTCTGCCAGGTTCGTACAGTAGAGGCGAAGGTCGAGCTGCAGGGAGCAGATCCGAAGGTAACGGACAGTGATATCGACGCGCTGTTTGAGCGCGCGAGTGAAGCGCTCGGCGATGTGAGAGGAGATATCATCCACCGCAGTCCCGCCTGGTTTATCGTGGATGACGGGAAAAAAGTTCAGGAACCCAAGGGAATACGCGGATATGAGCTGCGCGCGATGATCTCTTTTGTGATCGCGGAGCCGTTTTTCCTGGAGGATGTCGCTTCCCGCCTGCGCACGCTCGGGATCTCTGTGACCGGTTATTTTTCCACCCCGACAGGCCAGGCCATGATGTTTCTGCCGTCTGAGGAACGCGACCGTACCGCTGTGATCATCGATATGGGATACCTGAATACCGAAGTGATGACAGTTGAAGGCGACGCGCTCACCAGCCTGAAGGTGATCCCGATGGGCGGAGGACATATCGCGGCTGATCTGGCTTACGGTCTTGATATCCCGCTGAGCGGAGCGGAACAGATCAAGCGCCAGTATGTATACGGGCTGGCTGATATGGAAGGCAGCTTTGATATCACCGATAAAGAGGGCAATAATCAGAGCTACGATAAGAAAAAGGTACAGGAAATACTGGAAGCCCGTGCCGAGGAGATCTGCGATGCCGTGAAGGACGCGATCAGGACCAGCGGAGTCAAACTGAGTAACTGGTCTCCTGTGTACCTGACCGGCGGCGGACTGGTGCTCAACCGCGGCGGAAGAGATTATTTGTCCGCACGCCTTGAAAAGCCGGTACGCGAGCTGCCCCGTAAGGCGGTCAAGCTTACCAGCCCCGCCTATTCTTCCACTCTGGGCCTTCTGAATCTCATTGTTGAGAATGTGGCCGAAACCAAGAGCAATTCCGGCGTCGGCGGTTTCTTCCGTAATCTGTTCGGATCCTGACGCGTCGATTACAATCTGAGGAGGATCAATTATGCCTTTTGAAATTCAGGTGGATCAGCCTTCCTTTGCCTCCATTAAGGTAGTGGGCTGCGGCGGAGGCGGCAATAATGCGGTAAACCGCATGGTTGAAGCAGGCCTGCGCGGTGTTGAATTTATTGCTGTCAATACAGACAGGCAGGCGCTCAGCCTGTCCAAGGCCACAACAAAGATCCAGATCGGTGAAAAGCTCACCAAGGGACTCGGCGCCGGTTCCGTGCCGGATATCGGCCGCCGTGCCGCGGAGGAAAGCCGTGAAGAGATCGCTGAAGCGATCAAGGGAGCGGATCTGGTGTTCATTACCGCCGGTATGGGCGGCGGCACCGGCACCGGTTCTGCGCCGATCGTGGCCGAGATCGCCAAAGAGAACAACTGCCTCACCGTGGCTGTTGTGACCAAGCCCTTCACCTTTGAAGGAAAGCAGCGCCTCAAGAATGCCGAGATCGGCATCAATGAATTGAAGCAGAATGTAGATACCCTTGTTGTGATCCCCAATGACCGTCTGCTTCAGGTGGTTTCCAAGGGCACATCCATGCTGGAAGCCTTCCGGATCGCTGATGATGTACTGCGTCAGGGCATTCAGGGCATTTCCGATCTGATCGCGCTTCCTGCTCTTATCAACCTCGATTTTGCCGATGTGAAGACCATCATGGAAAGCGGCGGCATGGCCCATATGGGCATCGGTGTCGGTCAGGGCGAGACCCGTATGGTGGATGCCGCGAAGGCGGCGATCGCCAGCCCGCTGCTTGAGACCAAGATCGACGGCGCGCGCGCTGTGCTGATCAATATCACCGGCGGAAGCGATATGAGCATCCTGGATATCAATGAAGCGGCCAACCTGATCATGGAGAGCGCCGACAGCGAAGCCAATATCATCTTCGGTGCCGGTATCGACGAGAGCCTGCATGACGAGATCCGCATCACTGTGATCGCGACCGGTTTTGAAAAGACGCCTTTCCCGCCCAAGCCCGCTGAAAAGAAGAAGAGCGTCTCCTATAATCCCTACGAAGCGAAAAAGGCGGAAGAGAGCCCGAATGCGTTTGAAGCTCCCGCTCCTGTGGCTTTCAACGAAGCGGCCTTCTATCCTTCCGCGGCCCGTCCCGCCGCGCCCAGAACCTCTGCTCCGCTTTACACAGCCGCTGTGCCGCAGCCGGTGTTTGCCCAGCAGCCTTATGTGCCGCAGCAGGGATACGCGCCTGCTCAGAACGCTCCTGTTCAGCAGCCCGCGCCTGCGCCCGTACAGCCGGCACAGGCGCCCGCACCTCAGCAGAACAAGCCTTCCGCGAGTGAACGCGACAACCTCGGTGTTCCCGCTTTCCTGCGCGGCAAGAAAAAATGATATGATCAATAAAGCCCTCTCCGGAAACGGGGAGGGCTTTTATAAAGCTCATGGAAGGAATATATCACTGCACCAAACGCCGGTGAATACGCGCCTGATGCGGCTTTTTACGCGGCCGGGGGCGGAGCGGAAAAACGGAGACAGTTCATTCCTGTCCGGATGCGTGCTGCCCAAGTTCTCTTTCCGGCACATCGGCATAGCGGAGGATGGAGCCGTAAAGCGTTTCGGCGCGGTCAAACACGGAAGGATCGGCTTTGCATCGCGCAGGTTTTCTGCGTAGCATAAGGGAATACGCAAGATCATCAGGATCCGGACAAAGGCCGTTTTCCAATGCCCATTCGGCAGCAGATGTTTTGGATGAGATATCACCGGTGCGAGCGTGTAGAGACAGCGGGAAATATCCGGCATCCGGCCGAAGGTATACAGGCTGCGGCCGGTATCACGGGCATGCTTTTTGAACGTGTCACAGCAGCGTGCAATATCCGCCGGCAGATCACCGGCAGAGGGCGCGGGCAGCTGATCACGAATATCCTTTCCGTACAGGCGGATGCCGTTCTGGATCAGTTCCTTTTTGCAGAAGCTGTCAAAAGCGTAATGCTCCGCGATCCTTTCACCGCCTGTGCCCCAATAGACCACACGGTCGGCTTTGCCGGTAAGAAACGCGCTGAGTGTGAGCATGCCGCCTTCAAACGACCGGTAATAGGGATTACCGGGCTCTTCCGAGAGCAGCTTCTGACGTAGGTGCAGCAGAGCCCCGGCCCGTTCTTCCGTGATCGCGCATTCAGTCAGAACAAGAATATCGATATCGCTCCATCCCGGCCTGAAATCATACAGACAGGATGAGCCGTACAGATAAACAGAGGGCTGTTATCAGCGAGGAGCTTTGCGATCTCCAGCGTCATCCTGTTGACAGGCAGCTGTCTTTCTCTGCGCTCGGCTCCTTCCGGGGTGAAGGACGAATACCTGATTCGGATAATCGAACTCAATGGTCAGGGCGTCTTCAATGAACCCGTATTTTCCGTACAGCGCCCTCGGAGCGCATCCCTTCTCATCGTCAGCGGTAAATGTGGAAACAGTGATCTCCCTTGTGCGGTCCAGCTGACGGAGCGCCTCATCCATCAGAACGGACGCTGTTCCCTGACGGCGGCTTTCCGGATGGACCGCCAGAAAGCAGATCATATTGTGCCCGCGTGAAAACAGCATAACGCCGGTGATCCTGCTGTCTTCCTTCACACAGATCGCCTGATGTTTGCCCATGAATCTGAGCACGGTCGCCCTGTGATCATCCAGTGCTTTCTGCGTTTCCAAACCCGGAAAATTATCCCGCACCCGTGTAACCAGTGCCATCCATGCGTCGATATCCGAAGGAATGCCGTAATAAAGCTTCATAAAGCCCTCTCATATTTCTCTTGCACCCAAATGGCCGGTGCAGGTGACGGAGCTCATTCGGGATTTGTGAATTTTTCCATAACATAGCCTTCTATGCCGTCCGCTGTCACATGCAGCCATCCGTCCGGCGTTTTTTCAAGTACGATCAGACGCTGTCCGTAGTACAGAACGCGCATGATCTGCGCGCCGGTCGAGGGATACTGCCGCATATTCAAGGAGGAATCCGCGGCAATACCGGTCACTCTGACCGTATACTGACCGGGCCCCGGTGTTGCCGAAAGAGGAACGACTGTGGGGCGGGGCGTAGGCGTTGCGGCGGGGCCGGGGGTGATCAGGAATGCCGCCGCCACGGGCGCCGCCTCGGGAATATCGAAGGTCATTCGGGTCAGTTCCATGCCCGGATAGTAAAAGCTGAGGATCTCTTCGTAATTTTTACCATAGGTAAGGGCCATCCACTGGGCGCCCCGCTGGCTCATGCCGACGCCGTGCCCGTATCTGCGGGCTTCGATCACGAATTGCCCGTCAGCCCCGCGCACGGAGTAGATCTCGTTTTCATAGGAAGTGTTGATATCCAGCCCCAGCGCAGGCTCGATCAAACCGAAAATGGGAATATCCACTGTGACGGGCGTGTCAAGAGCCCTGAGCGGTTTGGAACCGGGAACGGGGGAGGGGGATGGAACGGATGAAGGGACCGGGGCGGGGGTGGAGAACAGGTAGATCTCATCTTCTTCCGTTTCTTCATTCAGCGGGACTCCGTTTACGGAAACGGTAAAGCGGAGCGCGGTGTATACCCGGGAACCTGTTTCGGGATATTTCGGATCAACGGGAACGATGCTCAGCACCCGGTCAGGCTCGATATCCTCCGGAAGCTCGCTGATGCCGAGATCACCGGCACGGGCGATGATGCCCTCCTTCAGCGCGGAGGCGATCACCGCGGGAAAATCCGGGGTGTTTATGCCGGACGGCAGGGTAAAAGCAGCCACTGTGGAGCCGGGATTTTCAAGATCATAGGGATCATCCGTTGTTTTCAGATAGGGCCAGTCGGCAATGCTGCCGCCCCATACATGGGTGGGAATATCGGTTTGGCCGCCGTTGGAAGCGGAATACCAGCAATCGGCCGGTTTTCCGTTATAGGTGCCGCATATGCCGGCCGTGGCATCGACCGCTTTTTTCGCGTTGATGTTTTCGGCCTTTACACCGTAATAGACCTGATCGTTCGTGTTGTCGAACACATCGTATTCGATCTTTTTTTCATTGATCTTTTTGACGGCATAGGTGCGTGCGGCAATGGCCTGTACCTTCAGCGCTTCAATGGGATAGCTGTCACTCATTTCGTAGGGAACGACGCCCAGCAGATATTCTTCTATCGGCGCGTACAGAACGGCGCGCAGGCATCCGTCCTTCACGGTCATCTTCAGGGAACCTGTGTACAGGGGATAGCCGCCGAAGAAGCGAAGGCCGTTCTCGCCGGCCGCCACCCTGTGACGCTCCAGCATCAATTCCTTTCCGCAGTTCCACGCCATACCCTCATAGTATACATAAATATCCCCCGCGGCGCAGCTGACCAGAATGTCACAGCCCCGCTGGAACACCACCCCGTTCAGCGAATAGCTGCCGTCCAGAGAGATCTCGGCACGGTCGGTCAGGTTCAGCTTAGTCAACAGCACCCGAACGATGCCGTTTTGCATTTCTCCCGCCTCTGCTGTAAAAATTACCCCTGACAGGATCAGCAAGGCAAGGAGAAAGGCGGAAAATCGTTTTTTCATGAAGCGGTCCTCCGTAAAACCGGTATGGTCACGCTGCTATTATACACGGATACCGGTATTTCGTACAGGGAACGAATGTAAATACTCAATGGAGAAGTAATTGCTCCACGGCGCGCTTCAGCCTCTCCTCCGGGTGGTTGAAATGACCGCCGGGGTTCAGCTCAAAATCGCACCGGATTCCCTTGCTGAGCAGATACTGCTGTGTTTGCCGTGTGTTCTGTTCCACACATTGCATGCGTCTGTTTCCTGCGCATTTTTCTTTTATGCCGAGAGAAAGATAGACATATTGCGCCTTCGGCGGATGTTCCGCCAGCCGTTCGATCCACCCGTCAAACCACAGACTGCCGGATACGGATGCAGCTTTTCCGAAGAGCGTGGATTCCGCCGCGCACCACAGGCTGAACAGGCCGGCCAGTGAGTAGCCGGCGATACTGCGGTTTTCAGCCGGTACTGCCGTGTTTCCTTCAGCCTGGTGAACGGCTTCTTCCACCTGTTTCATGAAATTCTGCGCCTCCCCGGTAAAATCTTCACCCGGTCTCAGACCGGGCGCGAACCAGGGGGATAATTGCCGGTTCCAGTCCTGTACCTGCACACAAACCAAACGGCCGTCATGATCGGCGGCGGCTTGCCTGAGCAGGGGATAAGCCGGTGAGTTTTCGTCTTCACCGATCAGATAGATATACTGCATGCTGTCTTTTCTCCCGGATAAGAAAAATATGTATACCTCAGGCAATGCCGCACAATTCGTCAGCACGCTGAACGGTGTCTTTTGCCCGTCCTTCGGAAGAGGCACTGATGGGTCGTTTGAGAAATAGCCATACACTATTTTCAAACATGCATCCGGTAAACCTTCAATTCCTGCAAGCGAATCTGATGAAAAATTTACTCGCCATCGTTCTATCTCATTTATGCGGTATTGCCTTTATGAAAAAGCAGGGGATGCTG
Source organism: uncultured Clostridia bacterium (assembly GCA_937886445.1). Lineage (GTDB taxonomy): Bacteria > Bacillota > Clostridia > Christensenellales > Aristaeellaceae > ZC3RG03. Next base: position 27,824 of record CALGBY010000053.1, read on the forward strand.
CAGAAACTGCAGCATCCCCTTGTTTGAAGCGTCAGATCACTCTTCGTCTTCATCCTCACGCTGAGCGCTTTCGATGACCTTCTTGGCGCTGTCAGCAGGCATTTCTTCATAGCGTTCGAACTTCATGGTGAAGGAGCCGCGGGCCTGAGTCATGGAACGCAGGTCGGTCGCGTACTTCATCATTTCGCCCATGGGCGCTTCGGCGGTAACGCGCTGGAGCTTGCCGATCTTGTCCATACCCATGATGCGGCCGCGGCGCTTGTTCATATCGCCCATGATATCGCCCATGTATTCATCGGGAACGAAAACTTCCACATGCATGATGGGCTCCAGCAGCATGGGGCTGGCAGTGGTGAGCTGCTTGAAAGCGAGACGGGCAGCCGTCTTGAAAGCCATTTCGGAGGAGTCAACGGGATGGTAGCTGCCATCGTAGAGCTCAGCGGTAAGGCTTACAACGGGGAAGCCGGCCAGAACACCGTGTACGATATTCTCACGCAGACCCTTTTCTACGGCAGGGATGAAGTTGCGGGGAACAGTGCCGCCCACAACGCTGTCTACAAAGTGGAATTCGGTATCGGTGGGATCGTCGTTGGGACGGAAGCGGATCTTTACATCGCCGAACTGGCCGTGGCCGCCGGTCTGCTTCTTGTGACGTCCTTCAACATCGATGGGCTTGCGAATGCTCTCACGATAGGCGATGCGGGGATCGGTGAAGTTGGCATTGGCACCGAACTTGCTGAGCAGCTTGTTGCGCAGCACTTCCAGATGCTGTTCGCCCTGACCGGAAATGATGGTTTCGGCGGTCTCTTCGTTCTTTTCGATCTTCGCGGAGGGATCTTCTTCCTGAAGACGGGCCAGACCGGAGAATACCTTATCTTCTTCGCCCTGCTTGGCGGCATATACGGCCTTGCTGATGCAGGGAGCGGGGAAGTCGATAGCGTCATACTGGATGGGGTTGTTCTGATCGCACAGCGTATCTCCGGAAGCGGTGAACGCCAGCTTGCTCAGAGCGCCCAGATCGCCGGCCTGCAGAGCGGTAACGTTGGTCTGCTTTTTGCCGGTGAGCACGAACAGGCCGCTGGCCTTATCGGTCTTGCCGCTGTTCACATTATACAGTGGGGTCGCGGCGGTAAGGGTACCGCTCATCACGCGCACGAGGCTCAGCTTGCCGACGAAGGGGTCGGCAATGGTCTTGTACACAAGCGCGGAGAAGGGAGCGGAGGAATCGCAGGGACGGTCGGCCTTTTCGCCGGTCTTGGGGTTGATACCGGAATTCTTGACGGCGGAGGGAGCATGCAGATAGCCGCTTACGGTGTCCAGCACCTTGGCGATGCCTACGCCGGTGATCGCGCTGCAGCATACAACGGGCACGATGGTGCCGTTGGCCATGCCGGCACGGAAACCGGTCAGGATCTGCTCATGAGTCAGTTCCATCGTATCCAGATAGATCTCCATCAGTTCATCATCGGCAGCCGCGGCGGCTTCGGTGATCTCAGCCATGGCGTCTTCGATGGCGGAGGCCATATCGGCGGGAACGGGAACCTCTTTGAGATTCTTGCCGCTGCCTTCATAGGCCTTGTTCTCAAGTACATTTACGATGCCCTTGAAGCCGGCGCCTTCGCCGATGGGCAGGAAGAGGGGAACAACGCTGTCGCCGAATTTTTCACGCAGCTGGTCGACCACCTTGGTGTAGCTGGCGTTTTCAGTGTCCATGCGGTTCACGATGAACATACGGCATACATTGTATTTTTCAGCGTAATCATACGCCTTTTCGGCACCTACGGTAAGGCCGCTTACAGCGCCCACAACGATACCGGCGGTTTCAGCCACGCGGAGAGGCCCGAACACTTCACCGATAAAATCGAAGTAGCCGGGAACATCGATCACATTGATCTTGACACCCTTCCATTCGATGGGAGCGGTGGCGGCGCTGATGGAAATATGACGTTTTTGCTCTTCGGGATCAAAGTCCGTCGTAGCGGAACCGTCTTCCACGCGGCCCTGGCGGCTGATCGCACCGGAAGCCAGCAGCATGGATTCGGCCAGCGTGGTCTTGCCTTCGCTGCCGTGACCCAGCAGAGCGATATTGCGGATGTTTGAGGTCTGATAATCTGCCATGGTGTTTTCCCCCTGTTTAATATAGATAAAGTGACGATACAGATTTCACCACATACAACAACATTTTAGCAGAAAAAGAAACAAAGTGCAAGACTTTCTTTTTATACTTTTGGGTTTTCGGTTGACAAAAACAGATGCGGGATACTATAATAAATCGCAAAATCGCCTGTCCGCGCGTGGCGCGGCATAAAAAAGGAGTGCGGTAACATGAATTATGAGATGCATGTCGCGGGGTTGACCCGTTATCTTCCGCTTTGCCCGATCAGTGATACGCTGTATATCGGCGCGTTCGTAATATTCGGAGATCCTGAGCTGACCGAAAACTGCGCGCGTGAGCTTCTCAAAATCGCTCCCGGGCACGATGTGGTGATCACGGCGGAAAGCAAGGGCATTCCTCTTGCGCATGAAATGGCGCGCCAGAGCGGCAATAAGCGCTATGTGCTGGCGCGCAAAGCCCCCAAGCTGTATATGAAGAATGTGTTCACGGTGGAAGTGAACAGCATCACTACCGACCATAAGCAGATCCTGTGCCTGGACGGAGCGGACGCGGAATATCTTAAGGGACGCAGAGTGCTGATCGTGGACGATGTGATCTCGACCGGCGAATCGCTGCGGGCGCTTGAAAAGCTTGTGGAGGCCGCGGGCGGCAATATCGTGGGCCGTATGGCTGTTCTTGCCGAGGGAGACGCCCAGAAGCGGGACGATATCCTTTATCTTGAAAAGCTTCCGCTCTTTGATCAGGACGGAAAGATCATAGGCTAAGGCAAACTGGAACCGGGTGAAAAACAGCATAAAAAGGCTTTCGTACCGGCGGTCATCCGCCGATACGGAGGCCTTTTTTGCCCCGGAAGTGTGACAGGGAGATCATGATGCCTTTATCGCTTTTTGTGCTTCCGGCGCGGGGGAAGAACATACCGCTTTGCGGGGCGAAAGACAGCATTGAAAAACGGTATGCCCGGTCTCCCGGAACATACCGTCTGATTTTTCGTTTCGTCCGCAGAGCACCCGGGCTGTCCGGCATGCCTTACAGAGAATTGACCAGCTTATAGAGCTTTTTATTGAACGCGCGTTTTTCGTTCAGCGCTTTCTCAATGGGCATATGGAAGGTACGCCCGTTCTTTACGCCGATCACCTGATTACCGATCCCGTCCTTCAGCAGCTGGATAGCCATCGCGCCGGCTTCAAAGGCAAACGCGCTGTCGCGGGCGGTGGGAGTGGCGCCGCGCTGTACATAGCCGATCACCGTATCCCTCACCTCGGCGCCGCCGCACTTGCGCTTGAGAACGCTGGCAAGGCGGTTGCTGGTCATGGGTTCGTTTTCATAGACCTGTTTTCCGTAGGGAAGCAGGTATTTGTATACATCAAACGGCTTCATCGAAGCCCAGCAGCCTTCCGCTACCACGATGGTGGCACGGGTGTTGCCCATGGCGATCAGCTTGCTCAGTCGATTCGCCACTTCGTCCACGCTCCACTTTACCTCGGGCACCAGCACGATCTCGGCACCGGTGGATACAGCGGTACGCAGAGCGATATCGCCGCAGTTGCGGCCCATCACCTCTACGATATGGGGACGGTCATGGCTGCGGGAGGTGGCACGGATGGAACGGACAGCGTCAACGCATACATTGACCGCTGTGTCATAGCCCAGCGTGATCTCGGTATACGCCAGATCGTTATCGATGGTGCCGGGGATGCCGATGCAGGGGATGCCCAGCTCGCACAGACGCATCGCGCCCTGGAAGCTGCCGTCTCCGCCTACCACTACAAGGCCCTTTATATCCAGCTGCTTGAGCGTGCGCGCAGCCTTTTCACGCACCTTGGGATCCAGAAACTCACGGCAGCGCGCGGTGCGCAGATAGGTGCCGGGCAGGTCTGCGATATCAAGCAGCGTGTCAAGGTTGAGATGCGTATAGTTATCCTCCGGGTTATCGCTGTAGCCCAGAAGGCCGTTATAGCCGTGTTTGATGCCGATGAGGGGCATGCCGTAGAAAGCGGCGTTGCGAGCGACAGAAAGCACCACGGCGTTCATGCCGGGGCTGTCTCCGCCGCTGGTGAGAATGGCAATGTTGGACATATCTCCGTGCTCCTTCGAAAATGATCACTTTCTGCTGCATATACAGCAGATGTCATTATAGCACTGTTTTGTCTGTGATGCCAGTATGAAAACTGTTTTGTTAAGCATTCTTAACAAGTTGCTCCGGGATCAATCGGCATCCGTTTCCCTGACGGGCTCCGAGATCATCACGATATCGTTGATCCGGCGTCCGTTTTTATAGGGTTTGTTGAGAATACTGCCGGAAAACCACAGCTGGGTGCTCTGCCCGCCGTCCAGGTTGTAGGCCAGCTTACAGCCCAGCTCGCTCATCAACTGCGCCGCGGCCTCGAGCCGCAGACCGAGATCCGCCGAGGTGCGCCCGTCGCACACCATGAAGCAGTAGTGCCCGGGCTCAAAGTAACCGAAGACCGTGCGCGGATTTGCGGGGCAGACATTGGATCTTTTGCGGATCTCCTGATAGGGAAGGGGAGAACCGTTCTCATCCAGAAGGGACGGGCCGAAAAGAAACATCTGCCACACACTGTCCTCGGATATCAGGCCGTCTTTCAGCATCTGGGAGTAGGTTTTTCCCGTGCCGTAGGGAAGGATCCTGCAGGTACCGTCCTTTTCTATCACCAGCATGTCGCGTTTGGCGTTGGAGGTCTTGCGCTTGGCGATCCCGTTGACGACCACAACGCCCTTGGAAAGATCGCTCGCGTAGTCTCCGTTGACGGCGATGACAGCGGAATGATCTTCGGCGATCGTGCCGATCTTGCCCGTGGTGCTTCCGAATTTGTCGTTCGCGCAGGCGCGCCTGAGCGACGTGATGTCTCTGATATAGATATCGCAGAACCAGCAGGAGGCGCTGCTGCGGTACTGCTTTCCGGCGGCCTCGGTGGTCACGGTATAGCGCTGCGATGTTATGCTGATGCTTACGTTTTCGCTCCGGTAGCTGTTTTCCGTAAGCTCGGGGAGAGAGCCGGGGGCAAGAAAGGGGCTTTCCTCACCTTCCTTAACGGTGTAAAGGGATGCTCCTTCTCCCGTATTATCCTCTTCGGCGTATACGGGCAGGATATTACAGACGATCAAAAGCAGCGCCAGAATGACCGGCATGCTCTTTCTGCAGCTCATGACGCAGATAACCTCCAAGAATACTGACGATGCGGGCGTTTTTGCCGCCCTTTGTGACCACCACATCGGCACTGTGGATGTAATTGCGGATATAGCGCTCGTACATCGGCTTTACTGTGGTAAGATACTGGTCCGCGATATTGTCGATGGCGCGTCCGCGCTCATTGATATCCCGCTGGATACGCCGGAGCAGGCATTCATCCGGCTCCACCTTGATAAACATTTTGAGAAACATCATATCCGTAAGGCGCTTATCGTAAAAAGCGTGTATCCCTTCAACGATGACCACTTCCGACGGGCGGATGATCTCCTTGGTATCCTGACGGCAGTGGAGCGAAAAATTGTAGCCCTTGCGGTAGATCGCTCTGCCCTCCGTAAGTGAGCAAATGTCCTGATACAGCAGGTCGTGATCAAAAATGAACGGCTCGTCGAAATTCAGCTTTGTCCTTTCCTCAAAGGAGAGGTCGGGATGGTCAAGATAGTACGCGTCCTGATTGATCACGACGCAGCTTTCGCCGATCTCATTCACAAGCTCGTCCGCAAGCGTCGTTTTGCCGGAACCGCTTGCCCCGCAGATGCCCAGAAGAATCACAGTGCTTTCCTCCCTTGCCTGATATACCCGGTATTGTATACGAAACCGGCGTTTCCGTCAAGGCGAAAACTGTGCTTCATATGGCTTTGCGCGCGTGTGAGGCGGCATTTGCAAAAAGTATTGTACAAAGAATGGACGGTGTGCTATACTTGTATATGGGATTTTATGCACTGTATGCATTGCTTATGTACGGATGCTGAAGCGGAATGCCCGAAAGCCGCGCAAGACCGGTTTTCAAACAGCCATCGGCACTTCATCCGAAGGAGGACATATTATATGGATCACTACAAACTGTGTATCACGGGAGGCATCCCGCTTGTAGGTGAGACATATGTATCGGGCGGAAAAAATACCGCCGTCGCGCTGATCCCGGCCATTCTGCTCAGTGACGGGGTGTGTACGCTGGAAAACCTGCCCGATATCGAGGATGTACATGTACTGATCACGATCATGCGGGATCTGGGATGCGAAGTGGATTACTTGCCCGGGGAGCGCAGGATCACCATCGATCCCCGTCCCTCCCGCGGCACCTGCGTGCCCTATTCCCTTACAAAGAAAATGCGTGCCAGTTATTATCTTCTGGGCGCGCTGCTCGGACGGTGCGGAAAAGCCGAGGTGGGATATCCCGGCGGCTGCGCGATCGGAAACCGTCCCTTTGACCAGCACATCAAGGGCTTCCGCGCGCTGGGCGCGCATGTGGAGGAACGCGGCGCGGTCATTTACGCCGAGGGCCTTCCCACGGGCAACAGCGTGTTTTTTGACAGGATCACGGTGGGCGGCACGATCAATATCATGCTGGCTGCCGCCAAGGCATCCGGGACGACGGTGCTCTACAACGCCGCCCGCGAGCCGCATGTGGTGGATCTTGCAAATTTCCTCAATTCCATGGGCGCGAAGGTGAAGGGCGCCGGTACCGATACCGTGCGTATACAGGGCGTTCCGTCTCTTCACGGCAGTACCTACACCGTGATCCCGGATCAGATCGAAACAGGCACGCTGATGATCGCCGCCGCGGCCACCCGGGGCGATGTGGTCATTCACGGCTGCATACCCACACATATGGAGGCGCTCACCGCCAAGCTGCTTGAAATGGGTGTACTGGTGACGGACAGCGATGACTCTATCCGTGTGCGTACCGTGCGCGGGCACAGGGCTGTCAATATCAAAACGCAGGAATATCCCGGCTTTCCTACCGACCTTCAGCAGCCGATGAGCGCGATGCTCTGTATGGCGGGCGGGGACAGTATCGTGACCGAGACACTTTTTGAATCCCGCTTCAAGCATCTGGGAGAGATGCGCAGGATGGGCGCCAGAGTGAACATTGTGGACCGGACCGCCGTGATCGAGGGCGTGCCCCAGCTGTACGGCGCGCCGGTGACCTGTACAGACCTGAGAGCAGGCGCGGCGCTGGTGGTGGCGGGCCTGATGGCAAAGGGAACGACGGAAATATACGAGCCGGATTTCATTGAACGCGGATATGACCATATAGAAGACAAGCTGCGTGCTCTGGGCGCCGATATCCGGCGCGAAATGCTGTGAGGAGGATAAAAGGATGAACCCTTACAGTGTTCTCGGCCTGCAGCCGGGGGCGGATCAGGAAGAAGTGCACACGGCCTATATCAGGCTGGTGAAGCAGTATCATCCCGACCGCTTTGAACAGGGGAGCGCGGAACAGCAGGACGCCCAGCAGAAGCTGGTGGAACTGAACATCGCCTATGAACAGTGCGCGTCCATGGCGCACAAGCGGCCGACGGTCACGATGAAGGTATCGACTGAGGCTGCCGAAGCGCTTGCCGAGCGCATGCTGGAACAGGGCAGCTGGGAAAGCGCGATCATGCAGCTTTGCCGTACGGAAACGAAGGACGCCCGCTGGTTTTACCTGCAGGGAAGGGCGCTGATGGGGCTCAGGCAGTATTCCTCGGCGCATCAGTCCTTCCGTGAAGCGGTGCGCATGGATGAAAACAACCGCGAATACCGTCAGGGCGCGCTGGAGGCCGCCGTGGCCATGAAAAAGCACAACCGTCTCCCGTACCGCATGCTGGACTGGGTGGACGGGATCGTCCATCCCCGAAAGATATCCTACTGACGCCTGCCGGCACATGGCGGGCTTTTTTCTTTCCGCCGGGCTTTTTCTGCGAACAGGTGAGGGGCAAAGGCGGGACTGCATATTTTTTGACTGCCTGTTGCGCTGGAACAGGAGAAGGGATATAATGAGACACAGAAAAAACTGATGATTCGGAGGTATGGTTATGAACGCGCTTCTCATCGGCGGCACCGGTACGATTTCCACATCCATAACAGAACTGCTTGTAAAGAACGGCTGGGAGGTAACGCTGCTCAACCGGGGCTCCAAAACAGTTCCCGGCACGGAACAGATCGTGTGTGATATCGGCAACGCCGAAGAATGCACAGAAAAGCTTGAGGGAAGAACATTTGATGTTGTGGCGGATTTCATCGCCTTTGTGCCCGCCCAGGTCGAGCGCGACATCCGCCTTTTCAAAAACAGGACGAAGCAGTATATTTTCATTTCCTCGGCGTCCGCTTATCAAAAACCGCTTTCTTCACCCGTCATCACGGAATCCACACCGCTTTATAACCCTTACTGGGAGTATTCGAGAAACAAGATCGCCTGCGAGGAAGTGCTGATGCGGGAATACCGCGAAAACGGCTTCCCGGTGACCATTGTACGCCCCAGCCACACCTTTGCAAGGTGGGGGCTGCCGCTGCCCGTACATGGCAGGAAGGGCCCCTGGCAGGTGCTCAAAAGAATGCTGGAGGGGAAGAGCGTGCTTGTGCCCGCGGACGGAGCCACGTTGTGGACAGTGACATCCTCACGCGATTTCGCGCCCGGCTTTGTGGGGCTGATGGGCAATATCCACGCCATCGGCGAGGCGGTGCAGATCACCTCTGATGAACATCTCACATGGGATCAGATCATGCGTGTGATCGCGGATGAACTGAAGGTACCGTACAGGCCCTGCTATGTGCCTGCGCATCTGCTCGCGAAAATACCGGGGTACGATTTCGGAGGCGAGCTTCTGGGGGATAAGAGCAATACGGTGCTTTTTGACAATACCAAGCTGAAACGCCTTGTGCCGGGGTTCTGCTGCCGTGAGCGCTTTGATACGGTGGGGAGGGAGAGCGTGCGCTATATCCTTTCTCATCCGGAGCTTCAGAGGGAGGATCCCGAATTTGACGCGCTGTGTGACCGGATCGCGGCCGCGATGGAAAAAGCGGAGAAGGAGATCTGCGGATAACATGAGGGGCCGGGCTTTGACGCCCGGCCTCCTTTCATATATGGTGGTGAGGAGAACGCCGTACTTTCTTGTAACTGCGTATTCTGCCGATTTATATTTTGAACACGACTTTTTGTTGAATATGTCATGTCCGTAGCTATTTCGGAAGTACTGCGAAGAAGTACAATACGTGTACAGCAGTAAATAAAGCAAAAAACGTGAGTTTCACGGAGTGAGAGCTTCACAGTACAATGAATCTGCAGCAACGCAAAAAATAAATTTCATCATTTTATATGTTGCTTTTTTTTTGTATCTTTGCTATAATCGGATGTACATCCATAGGAATAAGTACTGCTTATGGAGAATGCATTAAGGAGGAAACCTACGTGAAGAAGATCCTTGCGATCGCTCTGTCTGTTGTTCTCGTCCTGTCCAGTGTGTCCGCTCTTGCTTTTGAGCAGGCGGCCACCTATGATCCCGGCGAGCGCGTATTTGACGGCGGCGAAATCACTCTTGAGCCTGCTGCTGAAGGCGGCGGCGTTGTAACTCAGGATGTCTATGCCGGTATTGAAGGCAAAGACTATACTGATGAGAAGGTGTATACCTACAATGATTACACCACCAACATCGGTTCCAGCATGAACTGGGATCCCCTGTCCTGGGAAACCAACGAAGACAGCAACATTCTGGACTTCGCTTCCAGCGGATTCTATACCTTCAAGCTGAACAGCGCCAAGAACGGTTACTCCATCGTTCCCGAACTGGCTGCCGAAATGCCTGTTGACGTGACTAACGAGTATGTCGGACAGTACGGCGTTCAGGAAGGCGAGAAGTACAAGGCTTGGCGTATTGCCCTGAATCCCGACGCTTGCTGGGATAACGGCGAGAAGATCACTGCTGATGACTATGTATATTCCATGCAGCAGCTGCTCAACCCCAAGATGCTCAACCGTCGTGCCGACAGCTACTATGCCGGTTCCTTCCAGATCGTCAATGCCAAGAACTACCTGTATGCCGGCGGCGCAACCTACGAGCTGTATACCGGTGAACAGGATGTATCCACTCTGTGCGTTGATATGTGGAACTTCTGGGGCCTGCAGGGCTGCACCGATGCCGAAGGCAATGAGTGCCCGCAGTATGTCTCCGTAAACGACGATACCATGTATCGCGATCCCGCTGTCGCCGAGGGCGAAGCTGAGGCTTGGGTGTCCGGTAAGTATCTGTGGGATAACTACCTGACCGTCGGCGCTCCCTATGAATCTTATGCCACCACCTATGTGTACTATCTGAATGCTCCTGTCACTTATGAGCTGTACACCGGCGAACAGGATGTTGCCACCCTGTACGTTGATATGTGGGGTTTCTGGGGTCTGCAGGGCTGCAACGATGCCAATGGCAACGAGTGCCCGCAGTATGTTTCCGTTAACGACGATACGATGTATCGCGATGCGGCTGTTGCCGAGGGCGAGGCTGAAGACTGGGTGTCCGGTAAGTATCTGTGGGATAACTACCTGACCGCCGGTGCTCCCTATGCCGCTTATGCCACTCAGTATGCTTACTATCAGGCTGAAGCCAAGGCTGCTACCTGGGACGATGTAGGATTCAAGAAGATCGATGATTACACCATCGACTTCATTCTGGTGAATCCCGTTGAAGAACCTGCCTTCTATGTTCCCTACAACCTGAGCTCCGCTTACCTGGTATACAAGCCCCTGTATGAAGCTTGCAAGAGCTTCTACGATGCCAATGGCGCTGTTGTTGAGAACGAAGAAGACGCCGACAGCGTTACCACCGTATATTGCCGCAGCCTGGAGAATTCCATCTCCTACGGTCCTTACAAGCTCACCTCCTTCGAACTTGATAAGGAATACACTCTGTCCCGTAACGAGAATTGGTGGGGCTATCACGATGGAAAGCATCTTGGCCAGTATCAGCTGGATGTTTACAATGTAAAAGTGATCGCCGAGCATGCTACCGCCATGATGGCCTTTGAAAAGGGCGAAGTCGATGGTATCGGTCTGGAATCCGACGATATGGAAAAGTATGGTACCTCTTCCTATGTGAAGTATGGCCCCAACAATGGCTACACTACCAAGCTGACCTTCAACCTGGACTATGAGAAGGATCTGTCCCGCGGCACCAACTCTCAGGTTATGGTCATTGACGAATTCCGTCATGCTTTCGGTATCTGCTACGACCGTAAAGAATTCGCTACTGCTTTCACCGCCGCCGGTACTGCCGGTTTCGGTCTGCTGAACGAACTGTACTGCTACAATCCCTTCACCGGTGAAAGCTACCGCGCCAATGATTATGCCAAGGCCGGCCTGCTGAAGGTATTCGATATTACCTACGGCGAGGGCGGAGAATTTGACACTCTGGACGAAGCTTACGAAGCGATGACCGGTTATGATCCGGACGAAGCCCGCAACCTGATGGCGATCGCCTATGATAAGGCCGTTGCTCAGGGCGTCTACGACGGCGAATCCCCCATCACCATTGAATTCCGCGTGTATGCTTCTGACGAAATTTATGTCAAGATGTATACCTACCTGAATGAACACCTGCAGGCCGCTTGCGTCGGCACTGGTTTCGAAGGCAAGGTTTCTCTGGCTATGACCGTGGACGCTGATTACTATGAGACCAACTACTCCGGCGGCGCTGACATGATCTTCACCACCTGGGGCGGCGCTTCCATGTCTCCTTTCACCATCCTGTATGAGTGCTATTGCGATGACTGCGAAGGCAAGGGCCAGCAGATGGAATATGCCTATGATACCAGCAAGATCATTGTGAACTTCACCGTTAACGGCGAAGTCATCAGTGAGCCTCTGCAGACCTGGGCTCTGTGGGCCGACGGTCAGCCTTGCGAAGAACTGGACAGCAAGCTGGGCAAGTGGGCTGATTACAGCTACGACACTCGCTGCGCTTTCTACGGCCAGATGGAAGCCGCCTTCCTGTATTGGTGGCCCACCACTTCCGTATACTATCGCAACAGCGCGTCCCTGATCAGCCAGAAGTTCAATTATGCTGTAGATGAGTATATCAACATTATCGGCTACGGCGGACTTGATTTCTGGACCTTCAATTATGACGATGCCGAGTGGGCTGACTATATCGCCAATAACGCACTGGTCTATTAATTCCCGTGCAGCTTGGCTGCGCTGAGAGGGGGTACCGCGAAAGCGGTATCCCTTTTATAATCCGCGATTACAGTCCGCTGCATCACGTTTGTTCGTTTGTTTCGTGTGTTTTTGTATTCCTTATGATTGACTTTATACCTATTATATGGTAAAATATAATATAAGCGTAGAGATATGCTTAATAGGCAGCAGAAGTGTTGCTTGTGTGGCTTCGGAAGACGGATTGTCTGACTTTCGGATGTATCTCTCTGCGTGTTTATCACTGTCGCATCGGGGGGATTGGATGACCAAGTATGTAATCAAGCGCGTCTTACTGATGTTCCTCACATTGTTCATTATCATGACAATGTGTTTTGTGCTGGTGAAGCTGCTTCCACTGCCGAATTTCAAGGTGAATGGGAGAGACCCTCACCTGGTAGAATTGCGCCGTGCGAAGATGGGCTATAACAAGCCCATTCTGGTGCAGTATTTCCTTTTTTGGAAGAATGTTATTGTGGATTGGGACTGGGGCGTCGGAGAGCAGATGTACGACAGCCTCGAGGTGTGGGACATTATGATGCAGAAATTGCCCTACACCGTATTGATCAACCTGTATTCGATCCTGATAGCGATTCCGATCGGGTTGCTGTTGGGGATTTATGCCGCTTTGAAAAAGAACAAGTGGCAGGATCATGTGATTTCTACAGCCGTTATGATTTTCATATCGGTACCCAGTTATGTTTACGCGTTCCTGGTGCAGTACTTCCTGTGCTTCAAGTGGGACCTGTTTGAACTGCAGATCCCGTCTCTTGAACAGGTGGGCTCGATTCTGAGTCCGAAGATGTTTGTGGGAATGGTCCCTGCCATCCTCAGCTTGAGCTTTGGCTCGATTGCCGGCTTTGCCCGTTATACACGCGCCGAACTGAGTGAGGTACTGACAGGCGACTATATGCTGCTGGCCCGTACCAAGGGACTGACAAAGGGGCAGGCCATTTCCCGGCATGCCCTGCGCAATGCGATGGTCGTTATATTGCCTATGATCATCAGTGAATTCATTGGTGTATTGGGCGGTTCTTTGATTATCGAGAAGATTTTCGGTATCCCGGGTGTCGGAAGCCTGTATGTCCAGTCCATTGAAGTAAGAGACTATAACTTTTTCATGGCACTTACAGTTTTCTATACCCTGATCGGTTTGCTTTCCGGTATTGTTATCGATATCAGTTACGGATTTATTGATCCGAGAATCAGGATGGGGTCGAAGAAATGATGGATAATAATTTAATGAAGATCCCGGCCGAGAAGTTTGAATTCGCGCAGCGGGATGAGAAAATTCATGATAAAAAAATATCGACAAAACCTGTCGGGTATTTTAAAGACGCATGGCGCCGTTTCAGAAAGAATAAAAGCGCCGTGATTGCGTTTATCCTGATTCTGATTTTGGTGCTGTTTTCCATTTTTGTCCCTATGTTCTCCAGATATTCTGTCAAATTCAGGGACGATTACTATCAGAAAACACTGCCAAAGTCACACATCTTCGGATGGCTGGGCTGGGACGGCACCTCCGCTTTGAATGCCAATCAGGATAAGTATGATATTCTTTGTTCTCTGAATGAAGAAGTAGATACAAAGGATAACGAACCGCGAAAGGTGATCACCAAGGAAGATCCGGTTCAAATGGATGCCAACGATTTGCCCTATTATCAGGTGTCCTTTGATACCTATTACCGCGTCGGTACGGTATACAAGATCTTTACGGATGTTGAGTTCAAGGCATTGCAGGATTATCAGGATGAAACCGGTATTCAGGTGATTTATCCCCTGTCCAATACCGAGACGACGGATTTCCTGCAGGAAAACGGCGGTGCGAACTTCTGGTACAAGCTGGCGGATGAACGGAAGGAATCCACCGGCAGGGCCGTGCGTGACGCGGACGGAAATCTTATTCCCAATTACAAAACCGATTCCGATCCGAACAAGGGCGGATACACAAGCAAGGTGCGTCTTTCCTCCGATAACGGCGGTGAAGACGGAAATACATGGTATGTCTATACGCGCAAGGTGCAGGGCGGATATCGTGTACGTGTTGATTATTATGAGTACTACAAATACGTGAATGGAGTTTATCCGTTCTTCCTGTTTGGCACCAATGCGTACGGACAGGATATTTTCACCTGCCTTGCGGCCGGAGGACGGTTCTCCTTCCTTCTGGCAATCTGCGTCTGCCTGATCAACTTCACGATCGGAGCCATCTACGGAGCGATCGAAGGCTATTACGGCGGAACAACAGATATGATCATGGAACGCATCAGCGACATTCTTTCGGCCGTACCCTTCATGGTTGTAGCTGTTCTGTTCCAGCTGCATCTTGCGAAATCGGTGGGCGTTGTAGGTTCACTGATATTTGCGTACGTACTGACGGGATGGATCGGCATGGCCAGTACAGTCCGCACCCAGTTCTACCGTTTCAAAGGTCATGAATATGTGCTGGCCGCCCGCACATTGGGTGCGAAAGACGGCAGGCTGATCGTAAAGCACATTTTCCCCAATTCCCTTGGTACCATTGTGACCGGTTCAGTCCTTGCGATCCCCGGCGTTATCTTCTCGGAATCCATGCTGAGTTATCTGAACATTATCAACCTGGAAACGGATACATCCCTTACCTCAATCGGTACGCTGCTTGCCGGCGGTCAGAGTCTGCTGAGCACATATCCGCATATCATTCTGTTCCCGGCACTGTTCATTTCTATTCTGGAAATCTCCTTCAACCTGTTCGGTAACGGTCTGCGCGACGCGCTGAATCCTTCTTTGAGAGGAGCGGATGATTAATGGCAGCAAAAATTGAAGTCAGAAACCTGACCATCTCCTTCCGTACAAATAACGGTGCTGTGCGTGCGGTGCGCGATATTTCTTTCACTCTGGAACAGGGAGAGACACTGGCCATTGCCGGTGAGTCCGGTTCCGGAAAAAGCGTTACCACCAGGGCAATTATGGGTATTTCCGCTCCCAATGCCATTGTGGAAAACGGAGAGATCATTTATGACGGACGCGATTTGCTGAAAATCGATGAAGAGGATTTTCATACCCTGCGCGGTCACAAACTGAGCATGGTCTTTCAGGATCCTCTTTCTGCTCTGAATCCTGTTATGCGTATCGGGAAACAGCTGACAGAGGCGATGGTCCTCAATAACAAGGAGCGCCGCCGTGACGGACGCAGAAATTTCAATGCGATGAAAAAGCGGCTGCTTGCTAATGCGGATGATAACGGAAAAGCACTTTTTGACGCGTTTGAAAATGATGTATGCGTGAACACACCTTCCCTGATCGCCTGTAATGACGCGCGGGTTGCGGCAAGCGAGATGCACATGTTCATCAAGGATCTTCGGGACGAACTGCTGAAGAATTCCGAAAAGCGTGTTATCGTTGAAGCAAAGGAACGCCTTGTTGATGCTCTTGAAAATTGCGAAAATGAGCATGTTCTTACCGCCGAAGAAATTGCCGGTTACCTTACGGCAATGAATGCGGCAGCGAGCGGGCAGGATGATGTTGACAAGGAAGCCATTAACGCGTGTCTGGATAAATTGGAAGAAAAACTGAATCTTGTCCTTTCTGGCGAAGTACCTGCTTTCTACGAGTATGATACGGCGGAACTGAAGCACTTCATTGCTGAAGCGATGAGTGCTTCTGCGAAAAAAACGCTGGAAAACAAGAAAAAAGCGCTGGTTACGCTGCGTGAGAATCGCGCTGTATTTGAGAACGATCCTTTGAAAGACAGGAAAAGCTGCCTGACAGCGGCGAACCAGATGTCATACGCGGTAGGTGAAGCCATTGACCGGCTGAACCTGCGCAAGGAAAACGCTTCCTATGTGTTTGCGTCTTCCATGAAGTCGAATATTGAACGCTATTTCACCGGTGTCAGACAGAATCCCAGGGAGGAAGCGCGCTTTTCCCGTGATACAAAAAAGCATGATATGAATGTGGCAAAGGAAAAAGACGCGCCGGAGGTTGTTCCGAAGTTTACTGTGGATCTTGAAGTGACCCGCGGCAATATGCTGAACAATATTGATACGCTGATTCATGCCTTTGAACAGGCGGAAAATAACGAAACGGATGAGGAACTGCTGGAGCGGGCGGAAGAGATGATTGAATATCTTCGCACCGCCTATTATGACAGCGCATACAAAATGCCGAAGTGGGTGGCAAAGAACCGGGCCATCTCTTTGATGAAGGAAGTCGGTATTCCGGAGCCTTACAAGCGTTATCATCAGTATCCCTTCGAGTTTTCCGGCGGAATGCGGCAGCGTATCGTCATTGCTATCGCTTTGAGCGCCAATCCTGATGTGCTGATCTGCGATGAGCCCACTACGGCTTTGGATGTGACGATACAGGCCCAAATTCTTGAACTGATAAACCGGCTGAAGGCGGAACGGCACCTTACCGTTATCTTTATTACGCATGATTTGGGCGTTGTTGCCAATATGGCCGATAAGATCGCCATTATGTATGCCGGAAAGATCGTTGAGTACGGAACGGATGAGGATGTGTTCTACGATCCCCGCCATCCCTATACCTGGGCCCTCCTTTCCTCCATGCCGGATCTTGAAACCAAGGAGAAACTGGAAGCAATACCCGGAACACCGCCCGATATGATTTTTCCTCCCAAGGGGGATGCTTTTGCCGAGCGCAACCGCTATGCTCTGAAAATTGATTTTGAGAAGCAGCCGCCGAGGTTTGATGTTTCGCCAACGCATTGGGCTGCCACCTGGCTGCTTCATCCCGATGCTCCTCATGTTGATCCTCCAGCGATTGTGACTGAGAGAATCAACCGAATGAAGAACAAACTTTACAGCAATACTGATGGAAAGGGGCAATAAATCATGAGAAAAGTGAAAACACTGGCCTTTGCCCTGCGCGTAATCGGTATTGTGGTTTTGTGCCTTGCGCTTGTCTTTACGATCTATTCTGTTTGTTCTACCGGTACCAGGTGGAATCAGGCTAAGGGTTATTTGGAAAGCAAGGGCGTCAAGACCAATCTGTTCGATAAAATCAAGTTTGATAATGTTTACTTTGGTGCCTTAAGCGACAGCGCAGCTGACAATACAGCGGAAGACGGGACCGCGCCGTCTGAGAGCGTGCGCAAAGCGGAGATCGCTCAGCGTTTCTCGTATCTTGAAAACGGCATTGCCGAGGGAGAGAAGGCTGTCGAACAGCAGAATTCCGAAAAGGTGTATGCGTCTTACAACAGCGCCTCTCTGCGCGGCCACATTCTGGAGCATGCTGCGTCTCTTGAAGAGAAGCAGGATGAAAAAGAACTGATTTCTGTTTATGAAAAAATTGACAATGCCAGCGTTATGAAAGCCGGAAAGAAAGCGCTTGTGGTGCCGTACCGTGAAAAGTGTCAGGCATTTTATGACGGCATGTATGCCGAAATTGGTGAAGATGCCGGCACCTTTGTGGAATTTTCTTATGCGGTTCTTGACTTGTACAGCGATTTCAGGGCAAACGGCGGCAATAAAGCAGTTGATGCCTATCTGTCCGAAGAGATGAGACCTGAGGATTATCAGGCGGCATTGGAAATTGTTTGCACCAGAGAGAAGAATGAAGCGGAAAACAATCCTGCTGAACATTTCGTTGCTTTGATCCGGCAGAAGGATGCTGGGGAAGACGTTGATTTCGAGGCGTTTTACAAAGATGCTTACGAAGACTACTTCCGTGATAATCCCGGAACCGGCATCACATACGGGCGTTTTGTGGTGTGTCTCGACGGTTTGCTGACGAATACAAAGAAAGACTTCTTCGGAACGAATGAGGAAATCAGCAGGGCAGTCGAGGAGGAAGAAAATGCGTACAGCCGTACGTCGTTCCCGTCCTTCGTGGAAAGCTTTTCTGCTGATGTGCTTAAGGATGCGGATGACAGAGCGGAAGTAAAGTTTGACCGCCGCTTTGACTTATGGTCCTGGTCTGGAGTGGATTTTTCAGGCTCTGAGTCGGTGCTTGCAAACATCCTTCTCTTTATTCCCAGAGTTCTGTTGGTCATCCTGCAGGTGATTGGGAACATCATCCTGTTTATCCCTAGGGGATTGAACAACCTCTGCGTACGGGGAAGGCTGAATATACCCTCCGTTTTGTGGAAACAGGCAGAGCTTACGTGGCTTTTCTGGGTGGTTGGAGCAGCACTGGTTTTGATCAGTATCGTGATCTCCATCCTTTTGAACCGGCATATTCTGAATTGCTGCAATGTGAAAAAGGTCGCCCAGGAGGAAGACGACGATGTTCTCCTGCGGGTGGATCATCTGAAGCAGTATTTCCGCAGCAAGAATTATGTCAATAAAGCCGTAGATGATATCAGCTTCTTTATCAAAAAGGGAGAAGTATTCGGTCTGGTGGGTGAATCAGGCTGCGGAAAAACAACGACCGGACGCACGATCATCAACCTGTATGACCCTACCGAGGGAGATGTGTATTTCAAGGGCCAGCGGATTTCCACCACCGAAAAGGGCTTGAGCACTCTGCTGAAACAATTGAAGAATGACTATCTGCAAGGCAAACAGCTGCTGAAGCGTCAGTTGAAACAGGATGTGGCAAACGGAGTTGAGAACGCCAGGGAGAATTATAAGCAGAAAATGGCTCAGCTCCGGAAGAATTATGATACGGATACATCCAATGCCTATATTCACACGATGGAATCGCGTATCGAGAAGAAAAACAGCACTCATACGAATGAAAACATCATGACAAAGATTCAGATGATTTTCCAGGACCCCATCGCGTCGATCAACCCGCGTATGACAGTGCGTGAAATCATTGCTGAAGGTTTGAAGATCCGCGGAATCAAGGATAATGACTACATCAACAAAAAAGTTGTGGAGATGCTGCAGCTGGTCGGCCTTGTTCCCGAGCACATGGACCGTTATCCTCATGAGTTTTCCGGCGGACAGCGTCAGCGTATCGGTATTGCCCGTGCGGTTATTATGGAGCCCGAACTGATTATCGCGGATGAACCGATTTCGGCTCTGGATGTATCCATACAGGCACAGGTCCTGAATCTGCTCAATGAACTGCGCGAAAGCATGGGACTGACAATTTTGTTTATCGCCCATAATCTGAGCGTAGTAAAGTTCTTCTCCGACCGGATCGCGGTTATGTACTACGGTAAAATTGTGGAGATGACAACATCCGACGAGCTTTTCGCTCATCCGCTGCATCCCTATACAAAGTCTTTGCTGTCGGCCATTCCTTATCCCGATCCTGAGTATGAAAAGAACCGCAAACGCATTACGTATAATCCCGCAGCGGAACATGACTATTCTGTGAGCAAGCCTGAACTGCGCGAGATCGTTCCCGGGCACTTTGTCTACTGCAATGAGCCTGAGTTTGAAAAGTATTGCGGTGAACTGGGAATCGTTAAGTGACAACGTGAAAGCCGAAAAAACATCCGAACCGGAGGATCTGCCTTGGAACAGAAATGGAGAAAAGTATTCATCGCTTTATTGGTGGCGTTTGCCTTGGCAATCGGTATTTTTGCTATCAGAGGCGGTTTTACAATGACAGAAAGCTACGGTTTATATGCTTGCATGTCTGACGCTTTCTTTGTTCCGGGAATCCTCTTTATTAGCTTTTTCCTTTTGCTGTTTGTTTCAGGCGAAGGGGTGTTCAATATCTTTGGCTTTGCCGCGGTAAAGGTCTTTCTGCCGTTTCTGAAGAAAAACAGAGAACGGAGCAAGATGACATATTACGAGTACTGCCAGTCAAAATCCAAGTCAAAGAATAAAGTAAACATCCGTTACATGTGGGTGATTGGCACAGCTTTTCTGGCGTTCGGAGGAGCATTTGCCCTTCTTTGCGAAATGGCACCGACAGTTTGAACGGCAAAAACAAAAACAGGCTATATGAAAATATGGCCTGTTTTTGGTCTGATGAGGCTTTGAACAATAAAAAATGAAAAAGGATCTGCAGTGGGCGGTAAATGTGCTTATACTGAAAAACAGGAATAAGGATATTTGAGGTCGTTATATGCATATGTGAACATTGCTTTCTTTACAATGTTCACATAAAGGAGTAAAATATGTGCCGTTAGGGGGGATGATGTTGGCTTTATTTAATAAAATCAGCAGTCAGTTTGAAGGTTTGAAGCGAGCGATGGATGACAGAAAGACCATCCTGCTGAAGGATGCAGCTGCTGCGATGAACATAAAACCCGAGAAGGTGGATCATTCCCTGTGTGTTATGATAAAGCGAGGGCTGTTTGGAGAGAATCATCCTTATGTGGATGACGCGCTGAAGATCGTGATCCTTGACAGGCGTTATGCCGTTTACGCTTCCGTGAAAGATTCACTTGAAAAATTCGGTACGGAGCTGATCAGAGCGCGCCATTTGCCAAAGCAGCTTGAAGAAAGGCGGAGAAGGAACAACCGCGGGGGACTGGCCGCCGGAGTGGGAGGATTTCTGGCGGATCTGGCCGGGAATGTGCTGGAGGGAAAGGGCGCCAAAAGAAGCTTTTTAAATGCCACGGATAAATTTGTACGCGGAATGGGCAGCACGGAAGAAAAGCATATGGACACGCAGCCCGAGGAAGAAATGTTTACCGCGATGCTCTCAAAAGCCCGGGAGATGAACAACCTGATGGCCGCGCATCCCGATCACAGCTGGTCGCAGGAAACGGGCGAATGGCTGAATGACGCGAGGCTGAGTGTTCAGAACTGGGAAGGATATTTCGAGGCGGCGGCTGGAAAAACAGAAAAGGGAACGGCTTTGCAGCTTGCCGAGAGCAAGCTGGCAAATGAAACGGCGCCGGAGCTGGAACGCAGAGTGGCTCAGCTGAAAAGAGCCTTTGCCATGGGCGAGGGCAATGAAAAGACGAAGATCAGCCGGGAGATCCTGGATTGCTGTGATAAGCTTGCGGAAAACAGAAACAAAATCGAGAACAGTGAAATGCGGCAGGCGATCGATGAAACCATGGCTGTACTGAACGAGATCAGCGTTCGTCTGAGTGACGGTACGGGAATCGCCGGCAACGCTTCTGTCCGTTCTCTCCGGAACTGCTATCTGCCGGCGGTACAGACGTTGACAGAGAAATATGCCGCGTATGAAAAGCTCCGTACGCCGGACAGGTACACACAAGAGGCAATGACGGAAGCGGAGCATGTGATCATCCGGGTGGTTCCGAATGCTCTGAATAAGCTGAATGCCGAGCTGCAGGCAGGCAGCGCGATCGACATGGAATCGGAGGCGATCGCACTGAAGCAGAAGCTGCAGATGGACGGGCTGATGAGCTTTAAGGAATAAATCAAAAGCCTGTGCGCCGGGAGGCACGCAGGTTTTCTATGAATAAATGAGAACAAATGAGATCAAAAAAGCCGTTCTGCCTGCGCTTATGCAGATAAGAACGGCTTTTTGAAATCCCTTCAATGGTTTTGAGGAGACTGGCTCTGAAGATGGAAGACGGATCAGAGCGCATCGATGTACCGGCACGCAGCCAGCGCGGCAACGGCGCCGTCAGCGCAGGCTGTGGTCACCTGACGGACCGTTTTGCGGCGGCAGTCTCCGGCGACAAAAATACCCGGAGTGGCCGTAGCACAGTCTTCTCCGCTGTCAAAATAACCCCATGCGTCAAGCGAACCGACATTTTTGAAGCCCTCGTTTTCGGGAATCAGACCGATCGCTTCAAACAGGCCGTCACATTCTACCGTAAAGGAGGCACCTGTCTGCTGATCTGCGGCGCTGATCCCGCGCAGACTGCCGTTTTCCGTGATCAGCCCGGTGATCTTCACATTGGTATGAGCCTCAACATTTTCCTTTGAGAAAAGGATATCCTGCAGCTTCTTTTCGCCGGTAAAGCGGGGAAGATCCTGCAGTACGATCACCTTTTTGCATTTTGCCGAAAGGAGAATCGCTTCCTGCAGCGCGCTGTTGCCGCCTCCGGCCATACACACTGTTTTGCCTGCGTAGAAATCACCGTCGCATACGGCGCAGAAGGAAATACCGTCTCCCACCAGGTCAGCTTCACCTTCAATGCCCAGCATGCGGTGTTTTACGCCGGCCGCGATGATCACCGCTTTTGCCTGATACGCGCTGCCTTCTTCAGTCATTACAGTAAAGGCTTCATTGCCGGTCACGATCTCTGTGGCCTTTTCAAGCTCCACCTCCGTACCCTGAGCGAGGATCTGATCCATAAAGCGGTCAGCAAATTCATTGCCGCTCAGGCTTTCAAAGCCGGGGATGTTTTCCACCTTCGGGCTATAGGTGATCTGCCCGCCGAAGCCGTTTTTTTCAAGGATGAGAGCGTGTTTTCCGTTTCTTTGCGCGTAAAGCGCCGCGGTCATGCCCGCGGGACCTCCGCCGATGATAATGATATCGTACATGAGAACCTCCGTTTCTCTAAAAGAGCCGCAGCGCTGAGCTGCGGCTCATGTTTATTTCAGCATTTCAGTGTCGCTTTGCTTTTCATCAGATACCCCTTGATCTCGCTTACGCCTTTGAACTTCAGTACTTCATCTCCGGCTTTGACGACCAGCGTGGGGGCCTGCTTGATCCCGTAGCTTTCGGTCAACTCCCTGTTTTCGGAAGCAAGCAGCTTTTCATAGGCAAAGCCCTCTTTGTCCAGCATGGCGATGGCCAGCTTGCAGTTGGGGCAGGTGGCGGAAACGAAGAGCAGGGCGTTTGCATCGTTCTTTTCAGCTTCGTTCGAGGCAAAGACGGGACGCTCTTCGGCAACAGTGTTTTCCTTGATGGGACCATCATGGCGAAGCACGCTGTTTCCGATGTTGTATACCTTGCGGTCGATGAATTCCTGCGCTTTGCCGTCGTTCCAGTTCTGCACCGGGCGGTAGTAGCCGGTGATGCGGCTGTAGACCTCGGTCTTCTCGCCGCACTCGGGGCAGACATAGACCTCGCCGGGAATATAACCGTGGTTCTTGCAGATGGAGTAGGTGGGGGAGAGCGTGTAGTAAGGCAGACGGTAGTTCTCCGCGATCTTGCGGACCAGGGTGGCGGCCGCCTTCCAGTCGGGCAGCTTCTCGCCTAAGAAGGCGTGGAAGACCGTGCCGGAGGTGTAGAGCGTCTGCAGCTCATCCTGCACATCCAGAGCGGAGAAGATATCCTCCGTGTAGCCCACGGGCAGGTGGCTCGAGTTGGTGTAGTAGGGGGTGCCGTTCTCATTGGCGGTGATGATATCGGGGAACTTTGCCTTGTCGTGCTTGGCAAAGCGATAGGTGGTGGACTCCGCCGGGGTAGCCTCCAGATTATACAGGTCACCGTAGGCCTCCTGATAGTCGCTCAGCCGCTCCCGCATGTGGTTGAGCACATCCCGGGCAAATTTCTGGGTACTCTCGTGGGTCAGGTCGGCCCGCAGCCACTTGGCGTTCAGGCCCACCTCGTTCATGCCGATCAGGCCGATGGTGGAGAAGTGGTTGGCGAAGGTGCCCAGATACCGTTTGGTGTAAGGGTACAGCCCGGCATCCAGCAGCTTGGTGATGACGGTGCGCTTGGTCTTCAGGGATCGGGCAGAAATGTCCATCAGGTGATCCAGCCGGGCATAGAAGTCGGCCTCGTCCGCCGCCAGATAGGCGATA
>CALGBY010000054.1 GCA_937886445.1 uncultured Clostridia bacterium
TTCAGTTGAGCCGTTACCGAAGGCTTTTCCTGTGCATGCTCCCGCTGAGCATTTTTGTCATAGCAGTACAGGTAAAAGTTATAGTCGCCTCTGCGTGGAATACAGCGGAGGCAGTATTCGTAGTTCCTGGTTTCCATCCGAAAACCGTAACTGTCATCAATCGAAGTGCCCTGACGGCATCCCTTGCTCATGGACGCGAAATCATGCAGCAAACCGCCTTCTTCGCGCATTCCGTTGACCACATTCTGAAGTTCATCCCGGAAAGCCAACCGTTTCAGTTCCGGCTGATGATCAAACCAGGAAGTCCAGAATTCATCACCGTCACGACCGAAATCACCGCGCAGATGACCAATACAGCCACGCAGGACATCTTTTTCACCATGATTCGAGTAAAGCCATTCCTTCTTTTCCGGTTCAATCGGTTTCCATTGGATTCCGATGGTTTCTTCACGTTCGATGCCCTTGAGCGCACTTTCAAACGCATAAAGTGCTGTCGAAGAAAAGTCATCGTAGTAATCGTTGATACTGTGAATCACTTCCGGATCCTCACGGTAGTAATTCTGCTTCGCGTCAAGATAATTGCGGATTTCATCCAGAAGATCATGAACGACCGAACCAAGCGAACCGTTTCCGTTGTACTCAAGTTCCTCTGTACCCATATCCGGATCTTCGGACTGGAAAGATAAACGCAGTTGGAAATCCTCGCCGTAGCGGGTAATCTCCAACTGCGTATCATCCGTATAGTCATGAGTAAACTTCAACGAATAGTGTTCATCCGGCTGCGGTTCAGGAGGTTCACGGTCATACTGACGGTCACGCCAGTTTTCATAATCTTCAATGCTCTGACCGATTCCCATATGCTGCCTCCTTATCGCTGGAAGGTATTCTCACGGGGCTTCTTATCACCGGCACCGGGAATGGAAGGCTGCTTGAGCGCGTCCTGTACAGAAGCACGGTCGCGATTCTTATAGCTTTCCATCATCTGCTTCAGATCGGCATTGGAAACCATCCGGGTAGTCGTGGTATAGACATTCTTGCCGTTCTCATCAGTACCGGTCAATTCGGAACGGGATACCTTGGTCTGACCGTCAGCAGGAACCTTCATCCAGACGCCCTTGCCGCCAAACTTATCTTCATGGACATGATTGGCAGCAACAACGATGCTTTCCCAGGGCCGCTTGTCGGCGGGATCCTCATTGGGAATCTTGATGGCAACGCATTCTCTGCCGGTCTTGGCAGTAAAGGGCTGACCTACCAGTCCCTTGGCGAACTTGATCGTCAGTTCTTCGCGATTCTGAGTGTTCTGATTCATAGTGTTTTCCATAATGTTTCCTTTCCGGGAGCTTCAGCGCTCCCTGTCCTTGTTTGTGCGTTCATGTTTGATTTCCGGTGAAGGATGTGCAGCCGCGCTTTCCTCACGGCAGTCCTTGAGTTGAGCCAGCAGAGAAGGCTTCTGTTCATCCGGTTCTTTTTCGCCGTTGTTGATGATGCCGTCGATCATATTGCAGTCATCCTCAAGCATCAGTTCAGCGTTGCGAAGCGGGTTATCCATGAAGTTCTCCAACTTTTCAAAGCCGATGGAATCAGTGAAATAGCAGGTGATCTTTCCGTCACGCTTCAGAGCAACCACATCACTGACACTCATGCTGTGCCCGTGGAAATCTTCCGGACGGTATACGTTGAAATCGAAATACAATGTTTCCAGAACGGAATTGACATCATCATTGTGTGCACAGTCATCAGGAAGCTGTGCAGTATAGATCATGTTGTAATTCCGATGCTGAACTCTGTTTTCGAGCTGCTTTGTATCGTAACTGTCAGCCATGCACCAGTTGGCTCCGCTTCGCAGGCAGATTGCTGCTTCCATCTGAAAATCGTTCCGAACAGCAATCCGCTCCGGATCATCCGTGGCAATTACGGTGAAACCGTCATACTGCAGTCTTTCAATAACAGCTTCTTTGTTGTCAAATACCACGTTTTCTATCTGTTCCAGTTCTTTTCCGATTCGTTCGCGGAATCTTTCAGCGCTTCGGTTAAGAATGTCCATTTCCGTGAAATGAAGCTGATGGTATTCGGGGCCGGGCTTCAGCTGATACAGAGCAAAGCAGTCATCGGGGTTATTCAGAAAATCCTGCTCCATCGGGAACTGGCGCTTCAACTGCTCTATGCGCGTTTCGGATTCAGGTCCCAGACTGACCAACTCATCAAATGAGATCCGGTCGATTTCATTTGCCATAGCCTTCAATGAGGAATACTGCCAGGTATCAGTCTTCTCACCGTTGATGTACATATCCAGCGCCTTCGCCGGAATGTTTACAGCAACATCAATGACGATATCCTCACGGTCTTCGGCATTCGTTTCCGCAATACCGATCCTTGTGGGGTCATCAAAAGCGGACGCATCGAGATCTTCATCATATTCGCGCTTCACAAAGTCCCGGATCGATTCTTTGAGCTTGGTAATAATGTCTGAATCGCTGATTTCGAGGATTCCGTTCTCCATCTGGACATATTTCTTTTGCGCATCTCTGATAACCGAACGAATCTGATCAGTATATTCATACCCTTCGGCCATTGCAGCCCGTTCAGCGGGGCTCGCACTCAGATACTGCACCAGAGCTGCATTTACCATAAGCTCATCCCAGCAAAGCTGTGCAGCGAACTGTCCATCCACGAAAAGGTCTCCATCGACAACGCAGAATTCATGCTGCTCCTCCGGAATATTCAGAGGCTTATTGTTTTCTGACAATCAAATCACCTTCATTCATCCAGTACAAAGTCGTTGCTTTCGGTACCATCCGACAGGACAAGCGCGTATTCGGATTCGGAATCACCGTAGGGCTGCCAGAAAAACTTGAGACCATAATGCTCGATATCTCCGTCATGGATGATCGTCAGTTCAAATTCAGGCTCATTCCAGTAGCGGCTCAGAGTCGGATCATAATCATTCAGAGACCAGTTACCGGTCCAAATATCCGGTACGATATGAGTTGTTACGTTGTTCTTGCCGGTTACAGTGCCATCTTCATGGAAATCGAACACTTCCGCGCAAAGTGTATCGCCGGCAAACAGGGACCAGCTGCCGACCATAGCAGTACGTGCTTCCAGGAGTGAAGTCACAACACGGGTACAGGTGACATTTTCTTTGGGAACGAAGCCACGGAAACGCTTACCGTTGTTCTTTGCTTCGATGTAAGTCCAGCGGCCCATTTCAGCAAGCGCGGTCACCTGAGTGCCTTCCTTGAGCTTGGTAAGCTCACCCTGCAGCCCGAGCGGATCATCCGTTACGGAAGTCTTGCAGTTGATATATCCCTCAAGCTGATCAAACTTCAGCTCGTTCACTTCGGTGTCCTTGGGCAGAGCGGCATCGCGGATATAGCCGATCCGGTAGTGATTCTCATGTTCCTTATCATTGACCGCATACTGAACCATCAGCCATTTTCCGGTTCTTCCGAACACCTGCACCCAGCCGTTGGTGCTGACAATTGCTTTGCCGTTGGCACCGCGGATACTCTTTGAATTAGGCGCGGACATCACGGCATACTGTTTGCCCTTCGCAAGATCAAGCTGCTGAGCAACAAACTTACCTTCGGGAATTTCGGGAATATTGGATTCTTCGATCACATCTTCGTCAGTGATCACAATCTCCTTGTCTTCTTCCGTTTCGGCCATTGCAGTGCAGAAAGCGGAACAGAAAACCATCATCAGAACCATGAGCATAGAAACGAATCTCTTCATCATTTTGTTGTCCTCCTATCAATTAAAGACAGCCCTTAGACGGGGCTTGTTGTTGTCATCCTGCTCCAGCATGAGCATGGCGGAATATGTTTTCCCGTTTCGGGATTTAAGACCTTTGGCTACCGTATAGCCATTTTGCAGAATATCCTGAACCATATCGGCAGTAAGTGTTTTGCCGCCGGATTTCAGAAAAGCATTGTTCTTCCACAATGCAAAACCGCAGACACGGTTCCCGCAGAAAAAGCCTTTTGAGTTTTCCGTTACAGGAGCACCGCATTCGGGACAGGTGCCCAGGACCTTTTTGTCGGACGGAAAAATCTCTTCGGCATTCGGGATCCGGTTCGCTGTTTCAATCAGGCTAGTCAGCATGGATTCAATGTCCGTGATGAAATCACCCGGATCATCCTGGCCTTGTTCAATGCGCTTCAAACGCTGCTCCCAGTCAGCAGTCATTTGCGGAGACATCAGCTGTTCCGGAAGAACTGCCGCAAGCGCGGAGCCCTTGTCCGTAGGGACAAGACTTTTTGTTTTTCCGGAGCCTTTGCGTTCCACAAGACCGGTGCCGATCAGCTTTTCCAATGTCGCGGCGCGGGTTGCAGGAGTACCGATGCCTTTGCGCTCGGCATCCTCCGGCATGTCTTCGCTGCCTGCGTTTTCCATAGCGGTCAGCACGGTGCCTTCGGTAAAATGAGCAGGAGGAGTGGTCTTGCCTTCATGCACACTCGCCTTAACGGAAGAGATCTCCGCTCCTTCGACCAAATCAGCAGGCATTTCCGGTTCCGCTTTTTCATCGTCTGCGGTCCTGCCGCCAAGACTGCCGCGGAAGGTGTACCACTGTGCTTTCCACCCCATCTGGTGAATATGCTTTCCTTTCGCGGTAAAGATATGACCGGCACAGTTCAGTGTGACGGTCGTTTCATCATAGAGGAACGGCTTGCCTGCGGCGCAAAGCAGACGAACGCAGATCAAATTCAGAATGTCCCGTTCACCGGTTGTCAACTGAGTCAGTACAGCCGGATTCTTTGTCATTGTCGCGGTAGGAATGATTGCGTGATGGTCACTGACCTTCTTGTCATTGATCATCTGCGCCGACTGCACCGGGATTACAAGCCCCTTTGCAAACGGAAGAGAATCAGCAACTTTCTGAACCAATCCGGGGATTGCGTTTTCCATATCGTGGGTCAGATAGTTACTGTCTGTTCTGGGATAGGTCACCAGCTGATGCTCATACAGGGATTGTGTGTAATCCAATGTCTGTTGAGCAGTAAAGCCAAGCAGTTTGTTGGCATCCCGTTGAAGTGATGTCAGGTCATACAGTTTCGGAGGCTGCTCGCTGCGGCTTTTTCTGTCAATCTGCTGGATGATTGCCGCGGTACGGTCACAAAGGGAGCAAAGCTTTTCAGCAGTTTCTCTGTCCTTGAAACGTTCCGACTGTGCAATGAAACCTGCATCAAGCTGCACCGTGAAGAACTGCTCCGGATGAAAGGTTTGAATGGATTCTTCGCGGTCAACGATCATGGCAAGCGTCGGAGTCATGACCCGGCCAATATGCAGTGTCTGTCCGTACAGAAGCGAATACAGCCGCGTGGCATTCATGCCCACAAGCCAGTCCGCACATGCTCTGCACAGAGCCGCTTTATACAGATCATCGTATTCCTTGCCGTCTTTCAGATGGGCGAAGCCGTCACGAATCGCATCGGGTTCCATGGAAGAAATCCAGAGCCGTTTCACGGGAAGTTTGCATTCAGCTTTCTGATACGCTAACCGGAAAATCAGTTCACCTTCACGGCCGGCATCTGTCGCACAGACGACCTCTGTGACTTTGGAATCATGCATCAGAGCTTTCAGTACATTGAATTGTTTCCGTGTTCCTTCAGAAACAATGAACTGCCATTCTTCGGGGAAGATTGGCAGGTCTTCATAACGCCATTTCTCATATTTACGGTCATATGCTTCAGGCATTGCCAGTTCAACAAGATGGCCGACACACCAGGTTACAATATGGTTCCTGCCTTGAAGGAATCCTTCATGATGGTCAGAAGCACCGAGAACATCGGCAATGGATCGCGCCACACTGGGTTTTTCAGCTATTATCAGCTGCATCTTTTTCACTCCATTCATAAAGCCCTGCGGAGTTTGTTCCGCAGGGCGTACTGGTTATTCGTCAGTATCAGAGGCTTCCTCGTCTTCGTCATCCTCATCATAATCGAAGGCGGGTTTTCCACCACCGGAGCCCTTCTTGTTCTTCGTGAACAGGAAGACCGCAATGCCGCCGATTGCCAGAATTGCCACCAGTGCGATAATGCCGGTCATCTTACTGTTGTCGGTCTTCTCCGGTTCGGGATCGGTCGCAACCGGTTCAGGGGCAACGGTGGGTTCAGGAGTCACATACACGATCTGAGGCGTTGGAGTGGGATCAGGTTCCGCTTCATACGCTTCGACTTCTTCGTCAGACATGAGAGAAAGAAGATCCCGCTCATCCACCAGATTCATGAAGTAGGTCTCGTACAGTTCTGCGTCCTCATCAATCGGCTTATCATAGTCGATTACCAGATAGAAGGTGTTTCCGCTCTTGGTCTGCAGCGTAATGAACTGTTTGTTGGTAGCAGCGGAATAGAGCATATCCAGCGTATGACTGTTACCGTCAGACTGATAAGGCATACCGGGGCCGAGTGTGATATATTCCTTTTCAATCACAGGCTCCGGAGTGGGTTCAGGAGTCACATAGATGATCTGAGGTTCAGCCGTTGCCTGCGGCATGAACGGTTCGGGTTCAGTTACCGCAGAAGTAATCGGTCTGTAGATACTCGCGCTGCCGGTAGAAGTAACGGAAGGCACGGCAGTTGCTGTGTCAGCAGGCTTCTCGTCTTCCTTTTCATCCTTCTTTTCGGAAGCAGTTTCTTTCTTCTCCGGTTTCTTGGGCTTTTCCGTTTCTACAGGCGCGGGAGTATTCACAGGCTCAGGTGTGATATCCGGCTCCACGTGGTAATTGGGGTTATCCAGTGTGATTGGATCGGAGAAATTACCCGCATAGTCAAAGGCGCGAACGGCAAGCTTTTCAAACTTGTTCATGGTTTCATCCAGTGCGATATCCAGCGCACTGTTTTCAACTGTCGTGAACAGCATGCTGCCAACCTGTACGCCGGCAATACCGGAAATATTATCGGTCACTTCCACATGAAGTGTGCTTTCCTGAATTTCAGCCTTTACAACAGGCGCATCGGCATCCAGACAAAGGATGTTCATGCTTTCCTCATACTGAAGTCCATCGTTATCCGTGACCCGGACCGTCATCTGTCCGTTCTCACTGACGGAAAGAGAAGTCATTCCTTCAGTCATCATACGGGTAATGTCGATCCAGCCGCTGTTGTTCAGCGCGTATTCGACTGTGTTCCAGCCATGCCCTTGTTTGTCAGTCACGGCGATCTTCACACTTGCGTTTGTGCCGGAAGCCCATCCGCCGGGCGGTGTGATCGTGATCTTGTAGGGATCATCAGCTGCATATGCGGTAGCCGACATATACAGACAGGCCATCATCATAAGCAGCATTACTAGGAACATGGCGATCAGCCGCGGCATTTCATGGTTACGCTTCATCATCATCCGCTTCGTCCTCCTCATCAGTCATTTCAGAATCCGTCACAGGCTCAGAATCCGTTTCTTCATCAGTAGCTCTGGCATACTGGGGAACGGCATTCGGAATAAAGCCGGGAAGTTC
Source organism: uncultured Clostridia bacterium (assembly GCA_937886445.1). Taxonomy (GTDB): domain Bacteria; phylum Bacillota; class Clostridia; order Christensenellales; family Aristaeellaceae; genus ZC3RG03. The sequence goes on from CALGBY010000054.1 coordinate 7,457, forward strand.
TCCGCTTTTAAGCCGGCCCAGCAGTTCCGCCAAACCTTCGGGAGTAATGTTGAAAGAATCCACCGTGCTTAGGATCGCGTTGTTATCCGCCTTTTGGGTCAGCTTCATAACATACTCGACTTCATCATTGAGTTCCCGCTGTTTTTCAAGCAGGCTGTCGAGCAGAGCGTGGAGCTTAATCCGATCGGTGGGATAACGCTTTTTCTTGTTGTTCATCATATTGTCACCTCGTTAATCAATAGGCAGGCGGCCAAAGCCATAGAACTTATCAACCCATTTCTTCTTTGTCAGATCAGCAAATCCGATGGGGTCGCCTGCATGAATCATCATGTTATTGCCCACATAGATTCCAACATGCGTAATGCCGTCAACATTCGGTCCCATGGTGCCTTCAAAAAAGATCAGATCACCGGGGCGTGCTTCTTCGGGCTTGATTGCCTTGCAGATCTTATAAAGTCCGGTCGCACCTTTGCGGCTGGTATTGAAAACCCCGGCATGCCTGTAGACCCAGCAGACAAATCCGCTGCAGTCAAAGCTGACGCTTGGTTTGGAACCGCCGTAGACATAGGGATATCCGATGTATTTTTCCGCTTCGATCATCAATGCCAGAAATTTCGGATCATTAGCCAGGAGTTCTTCGGGGATCGTGTACTCAAGGAGCTTGTTGGTCGATTTCACTCCATCCACACGGACATTCTTTTTGCCGATAGAAGTGATAACAGGAATGGAATCATTTTCCGCTGACGCGTTTGCGAAGGGAAAAGCACTCATCAGGGTCAGCAGGATCAGAAGCATAGCAACGATGCGAACGGTAACGGTTTGTCCGCGGGTAGGATTCATACGAATGTTGGTCATGTGTACCTCCAAAGTAATCTATGTGGGAATAAGGAAAGGAGCAGGATCAATCTCCCGCTCCTGAATCAGTAAGGGATGCGTCCATAGTCAAGCAAATGCTTTTTGTAATAGGAATCGTTCAGGTTCTGGTAGCCGATGGGACTTCCGCAGTGAATCATCATGTGATTGCCAACATAAATGCCCACATGGGTTACACCGTCCACGCTTTCTCCCATGGTACCTTCGAAAAAGACCAGATCACCGGGCTGTACTTCATCAGCACTGACTTTTCGACAAAGACTGTGAAGTCCATTTGCACCGAGACGTCCGGTGTTGTACACGCCACTGTTGGTAAACACATACGATACAAAACCAGAACAGTCAAAGGATGTTTCAGGAGAAGCACCTCCCCACACATAAGGGTAACCGATGTACTTGTTTGCTTCTTCCATCAGGGTTGCAAAGATGGGGTTGGCATCCAGCGTTTCCTGGGGAATATCGTAAAGTGTCGGATCACGAAGCGGTGTAGCATGACCACCTCGGAAGATTCCTTCCATGTTGCCATGGGTTGCCATGTACAGTGCATACATCCCCATGGTGTGATGGCTCATGCTGACAACCGGCAGATGGGAAAGGTCCTTATTCTCCAGTGTTACATTACAAATTGTGTAAGTGTAAGGAATACTTGCTGTGTAGGAATAGCTTTCTGTTCTGCGCTGGCCGGTATCTGGATCAATCACTGTGTAGGTATCTGTCCGGGTTTCATCCCTGTACCGGATTTCTGTTTCGATGGTCTCTGTCAGATCGTACTGGAGCTTGAAATACTTTTCAATCACCGGATAAGCCCTGTCGATATCCCAGTCTTCACCATCGTAGTAAGCGGAGATAATGGCAATCAGCACATACGGATCATGCCAGATCTCATCCGCGTCCACATGGTATTCATCATAACCGGGGTGATACCGCTCATAGTGATTGATTTCGTCCTGCAGTTCTTTTTCTTTTGCGGCATAAGCCCTTTCAGCGGCCCGGACATCATCTTCTTCCGCAGGATAAGTGCCGATGACGATGGATTCCAGAACAGATTGGGCAAGCGGTGTACAGGATTGAATTGCACTCATGACAACCAGCAGCATTGCACCAAGCATACAGATCAGAAGTACCTTCGGATTCTCACGAATCTTATCAAGGACGCTCTTTGCGGCTTTTTCCGCTTTATCGGCTGCTTTCTCAGTGGTTTTTGTTGCTGTCGATCCGGTTTTTGCACTCTTGCCAGCTTTCGCCGCCGCGTATTCCTTTTTGATGGCACGTTTCTGCTGCCATCTGGAATACGGATTGGAACTGAACTGTGGATTTTCAGCCTGCTGTTTTGCCTGAAGGTAATGGATATTTGCTTTGTCCAGTTCCTTTTCGGCATGTTCAGCTTTCCGGTAGGTGTGTAGTTTGTGTGCGTGATAGGCATGATCGCCCATCTCAAGTGCGGATTCACCAGCTTTTTCTCCTTCCAGAGAAGCACTGACAGCCACATTGTCATCCTCGTTGGATGCTGCCGTTGTTCTATGCAGTTCCGTATTGACGGTTCGTGTGACCGGGTGCTGAATCTTAGAGGGTGGCTTGGCCTTGGTTTCCTCAAACTTCAGCCGAACGGTTTTCTTTTTCGCTTCATGTACCGCTTCAGTTTTCTTCCCGGAAGGCACCGAGGTGGGTTTGACAGGAGCTGTTTCAGCTTTGACATTCGGCTTTTTCCTTGTGTTCAGGACTGCCGGCGCGGAAGGGTCTGACACGGGAATCTCCTCCGTGGAAATTGCTTCCGCGGGCTGGTGCCCATCAACAGGTGATTCAGCTTCGACTTCTTCTCTGGTAAGCTTCAGCGTGCGTTTTTTCTTCAGCTTGTTTTGAGCCTTTTCATATTTGTCAGCGGCTTTTTCAGCCTTATGAATAGGATTGGTAAGCTCCGGGTTTTCCAGTTCTTCCTTGGTGAATTGAAGTCTGGGAGATGCCCGTTCATGCTGTTCCTTCATCAGCCTTCACCGTCCTTTCCGTGCAGCGCAACCCATTGCTCGAACAATTCCTTATCCTGCTCGTCAGCGCGGGACGCTACGCAGCAGAGCGAATACATAAAGACTCCCAGGAAAGCAATCAGAAGCGCGATAACAATTTTCAGCACCATTTACCTCCGTTATGAAGCCTGCTCCGCGAGATCGGAAGGCCGGGTCGTCATGATACGGTAGAGTTTGGTATCCTTCGGGAAGTGATCCTGGAAAGGCAGGATGACGTTTCCGTAGAACAACAGACCTTCGCCGGGACCGCTCTGCGTCACATACGAAAGCTGATGGGGTGAGATGCCCAGCTTCTTTGCAAGGATTTCACGGTCGCCGGATGCCTGGTTCAGCATGCAGATATAATCGCTGTTCTCGAAGATGTTTTCGATTTCCTGACTGGCCAGCAGGTCTTTAACGTTCTGCGTAATGCCGGTAGGAATACCGCCCCATTTACGGAACCGCTTCCAGATTTCAACCGAGTATGCCGCCGTCTGTTCTTCCTTCAGCAGCAGGTGGAATTCGTCGATGTAGTAACGGGTGGCTTTGCCTTCAGCACGGTTGGCAGTCACGCGGCCCCAAACCTGATCCTGTACGATCAGCATGCCCAGTTTCTTCAGCGTTTTGCCCAGATCTTTGATGTCATAACAGACCATTCGGTTGTTGACGTCCACATTGGTCCTGTGGTTGAACACATTCAGAGAACCGGTGACGTACATTTCAAGTGCGGTTGCCACGCGATGTGCTTCCTTTTCATCCATCGCCAGGAGCGCCTTGTACAGGTCCTCCATGATCGGAATGTTTTCCGGTACCGGATCATTCAGATACGGCTGATAGATGATGCGGACAGCACGGTCGATAACAGTCTTTTCGATAGGCTGCAAACCGTCTCTGCCACCGACAATCAGTTCGCATACGGAGAGAATGAAGTCGGATTTCAGGGAAAGCGGATTCTCGTCCTCGCTGTAATTGAGGTTGATATCCATGGGATTGATGTAGTTGGTACTCGTAGGAGAAATCTTGATCATCTGACCGTGGAAAGCCTCGACCAAAGGTCCGTATTCACCTTCAGGGTCGCAGATGATCACATCGTCCATCGTGACCAACATTACATTGCTGATTTCGCGTTTACCGGCAAAAGATTTACCGGAGCCTGGAGTACCAAGGATCAGACCGTTGGGGTTCTTCAGCCACTTTCTATCCACCATGATGATGTTGTTGGAAAGTGCGTTCAGCCCTCCGTACAAGGCTTCGGGGCTGGTCTGGAAAAGCTCCTGGGTCGTAAAGGGTACAAAAATAGCGGTGGACGATGTAGTCAGTCCCCGCTGAATGTTGACTTTGTTCAGTCCAAGAGGCAGGCAGGAAATCATGCCGTCCTCCTGCTGAAAGTCGAGAGGGATCAGCTGGCAGTTGTGCTGCTGGGCAAGGCTCTGCGCCTGCTTCACATTCAATGTCAGCTGCTTTTTGTTATCGGCGGTATTGAGAATCAAGAAAGTCAGCAGGAACATTCTTTCATTTCTGCTCTGCAGATCCTCCAGAAGTTTCTTTGCTTCGCCACCATAGGTGGCCAGGTCGCTGGGGATGATATCCATATCATAACCGGAGCGGACTGCCTTTTTCTGTTCCTCTATCTTCATCTTGTCCAGATCCGTGATCTTACGCTTTACATCCTTGATGGCAGCGGTTTGGTCAATTGCCTGAATATGCAGGCTGACGATCAGACTGCTTTCCATCGCAAGGAAATCAGCAAGCGCACGGTCGTTCAGATCGGATGCGAGAATGGAGAAGAAGGAAACTTCGCCCTGCTTGCTGCCCATGCCGAAATTGTTCTTGTCATGAAAATCAAAGCTCGAAGGAGCGACGAAATCCTTGGTGGACAATCCGGTAGGAGCAAGCCATTTCCAGTCGAACTGGAAAGGTGCGTGGGTGTCCATATGGAACATATCATGAATCAGTTTCAAACGTTCCTTTCCGTCAAGCGGGCTTGCAGCAACACCCAGTCGTTTGAAATTGTTCAGCAGATCAATCTCAATCCGTTCCAGCCGGGGCTTCGCGGTTTTGATGTTTTCTGCTTCAACGCCGAAAGTAATGAACTTAGTCTTGGTCAGACCGTTATTGCCTTTGGCAAGCTGATTCTGAAGCATCTGCGCGTATTCCTGCCGGACATCATCGAATCCGTCATCACGATCCGGAATGATGATGCTCTGTTCAAAGCTTTCGGCGCTGGCTGTCAGATTCAAAAAGGAAAACTGAAGATGGATACTGGAATCGAAATAGTTCAGGAAATCACACCAGCCCTCAAAGATACTGGTTTTGTCATCGTTCTGTGCAAGCTGATAATTGATATCCTGGAACTGTATAGTCTTGGTGAAATAGTTGTCAGTGATCTGGCAAATGCCGTCACGCCACATTCGCTGATACGGAATGGTCTGCTGGGCAGTCATGACGCCTTTTTTCTGCTGCTGACGGTTCTTTTCCATCAAAGCGGCAAGCTGTTTTTTTTCAGCGCGTGTCAGCTTGATCTTTTCCTTTGTTTTTGCCATACAGGATCATGTTCGCCTCTTTTCTGTTGCGTACACTGCGGTCGATAGCAGCGTAGAAGTTATCTGTCTGATAGGGTCTCGTCTTCGGTCGAAGAAAGCGTGATTCGATAAAGTGCTTCATTACGACTTCAAGGTGCTGACCGTTCTTTTCGTACATGGCGAAAAGGAAAAACGGGAGCATCAGCACGATCATCAGAAGCGTTGCAGCACTGGTGCCGATGCTGTCCTTGACCAGGAAGAACACAGGAACACCGATGACAGCACCAAGACCGAAGCAGATCACCTGACGCTTGGTCAGATTGAAAATGAATTTGGATTTGACTTTTGTCAGATCCTTGGGTACGGGTACATAGGCCATTGCTTTACCTCCCTTGGTGCCTTCGGTCGTTTGTTATGAGTATCCGGGAAGGCTTGCAGGAAACAGATTTGCCGAAAAGGAGATTCCTTCTGCACTGATCCCTGCTGCCTTGCCGTTTGGGTTTTCTGTTGCGCAGCCGGTGGGGTTCCTTGTAAGAACGCGCATTGCATCCTTTCGGATGGTTGTAACGGAAATCTTTCGTTGCTTATCACCTCGCAGATCAATGGGCATTGAACACAGACTTCGCAATGCTGCTTGTCTTGAACATGGTGAAGCAAAGCAGAACCGTGTATCCGATACAGGTCCACAGAGCCGCGCTGACATCCGAATCCACCGTAATGGTATTGACCAGTACGGCATAAATCGCAACGCAGACCATGATCAGGAATGCCTGGAAACCAAGCGCAAACAGAGAACGAAGGTAGTTCTGACCCAACTGGCCCCATTCATGATTTGCCATGGTAGCCATGGGAATGGGCGCTACAGAGGTGACCATATAGATTTCGATCATACGGCCATACACAACGATGAAAATGCAGATGCTCAGCACCCACGCGATGATACCCATCAGCGAAGATTGGAACCAAAGCCCGAACAACGGACCGATATCCATCTCCATGAGCTTTGTTTCCATGTTGCCAATCAGTGTTGCTACATCAATGGCTGTATCTCCGACAATCACGCCGGATGCCTGATTGACCACATTTTGCGCGACATCGAACACACCCATGACGATGTTCCATGTATTGGTGACGATGAGAACAGCAGCAAAGGTCTTGAAGATCCACTTGAAGAAAACGAAGGTATCAAAGTCGTGCATGTTATTCCGATCAATCAGCATCTGAATCAGTTCCAGACACATGACGATGGTCAGAATAATTCCGGCGATGGGAACCACCACATTTTCCGAAAGATTCTGAATCATACTGAAAATACTGCCGTTCCAGCCTTGCGGGGTTGTCCCGACTGTGGTTGCTACATCTGCAACACGGGTATTGATACTGTCGAACAAGCCGGACAGATTACTTACAATGCCTCCGACCAGCAGCTCCTTGAGCCACTCCGTTATTTTGTCCCAGATAAAGTTCAAGAGAGCATTCCTCCTTCCGCGCCGCCTCCCGTGTTACCGGGAGGCAGCAGGTTCTGTCGTCAGCCGAAAAGACCGGACAGGAGAGGAATCAGGGTGGTACCGATCAGGGCAACGCCGGCACCCGCCATCAACTGTTTGATACCCTGGGATTTCGCACCGGGGTTATCGTTACCGTAACCTTCGAGCAGGTTCACAATGCCCCAAATGCCAAGACCGGCACCGATGGCAACAACGAGGGTCTGCAGTACGTTTACTGCGGAGTTGAAAAAAGCCATATACTTACCTCCAAATAATGTTTTGTCGTATTAGAAAAGGCCGCCGTCATCGGCAGCCTCTGTCAGTTCGTCTTCCGTGTCATCCGGGAACAGTTCGTCATCGGGTTCATCGCCCAGATTAATTTCGTATGTCGTATACTCGTCATCCGGCTTGAGTGTCAGTTTGTGTGACAGGAATTTTTCGATATTGAAGATGTTCTTCGGATTATCATCGGAGAGGAACCTGTAGTTGGGATGTTGGGTAATATCGTATTTGTCTGAGAAAAAAGGACGAACACCGCGCAGCTGAAGGATGCATTTGTCACCCTTCATGACTGCGAGTTCGTCCATGGTCATCAGAGATTTGCCCAGCTTCTGATAGTTCAGACTGTGGGAAACCTCCCGTCCGCGGCTTTCGCCTGTGTTGTAGGTATCGATTGTTTCCTTGCCGAGGAGTTCTTCCATTTCCTTCAGCGTAGTCTTTTCCTTGCCGCCCAGGAACAACAGCGTATCGCAGTTGCCCACGATGGTGTCCGCGTTATCCTTGTACAGTGATTTCAACTGACTCTGTGCCTGAAGCACAATGCAGGCTGAAATCTCACGGCTTCGGATCGTAGCGATCAGCTTATCGAAGTTTGGGATCTGGCCGATGTTGGCAAACTCATCGATCAGGCAGCGTACATGAATCGGAAGCCTTCCGCCGTACACATCATCAGCCTTTTCGCAGAGCAGATTGAACATCTGAGAGTACACCATGCTGATAAGAAAGTTGAAACTAGCGTCCGTATCGGACATGATCAGGAATAAAGCTGTGCGCCTGTCACCGATGGTGTCCAGTTCCAATTCGTCATAGGATGTGATCTCCCGAAGCTCCGCAATATCAAAGACCGCGAGGCGGGCACCGCAGCTCACCAAAATGGACTTCGCAGTCTTGCCGGCAGCAAGCTTGAATTTCGCGTATTGGCGTACTGCAAAGTGCTGTGGATCTTTCTGTTTCAACTTTTCAAACAGAATATCAACGGGATTCTGAAAGTCCTCGTCATCTTCTCTGGTCTCCATGCTGTTCAGCATTTCGATCAGCGTATTGAAATTCTGTTCCCGTTCCGGTGCTTCATAATGGATATATCCGACCAGCGCGGTATAGAGCAGCGTTTCAGCCTTCACCCAGAAGTCATCACCACCTTTTCCTTCGCCTTTGGTATTGGCGATCAGGGTCGTGACGAGCTTTAGAATATCCTTTTCACAGTGGATATAAGCGAAGGGGTTATAGTGCATGCTCTTTTTGAAGTTGATCGTATTGAAGATCTTGATGTTATATCCGCATCGTTTCAGCAGTTTGCCTGTCTCCAGAACGACTGTCCCTTTCGGATCAGTGACGACAATGGAATATCCTTTGCCTTTTCCGTCCTTGGTTGCCTCCGGAGGCAGGCACTGCATGATGTTCGGCTTGATGAAGAATCGGGTTTTACCGCTGCCGGAACCGCCGATGACGATGATGTTCTTGTTTCGGCTATAGGTGGGACCGGCACTGCTTCGGCTGTTCATGGTCAAGCTTTCTGTTTTTGTGAGTATTGCGTTGTTCCAGGGATCTTTATCCATGAAAGGAACAATGTCCTCATGCTTGCCCCAACGAGCTGAACCGTATTCCTCGTTATGACGGTACTTTTTTGCGTTCTTGCTCTTGGCAACAACAGCGAGCTTCAGCAAGCCGCCACACAGGATACCAATCAGCAGATCGAAAGGGTCAAAGCTGGGCAGCAGATTTTGAAACGCTGCCGTAAATCCATCCCCGATATGAAGAACCTTTTCAGACATCGACAAGCCTTCAGCCAATCGCCATGTCTGACCAAGCTTCGTTGCAAACAGACCAATCAGAAAATACGGAAGGTTGAGGATGATCAGTTTCTTGATTTTGTCTGCTTTCATCGCACGATCTCCTTGTTCTTCTCGCGGTTTTTGCCCTGTCCGGGAAGAATCGCCTTGATCTGTTCAAGCAGTTTGTGAATGGAAGGACGTTCATCCTTCTCGATGCCGGTAACCTTCTGTGTGTATTCCTGAAAAGCCTGAATGATCGCATCCTCATCACGACCTTTGAAAAACAGCATGTAACGTGATTTGCCGTTTTCATCCACGGTTTTCTTGATGGCATAATCCACACCGTATTTCCGTGCTACCCGGTCAAAGTCCCGGACGCTTTCATCATCGCTCAGATCAATAGCTTTCACACCTTGATTCTGACCGATCAGTTTCTTGACGGACTGTTTACCTTTGGGCTGAACACTCTGATGCTTTTGAATCTTGTTCTTAGTATGACGCAGAAAAGCAGAACAGGCTTTTGCCAGCGTTCTGGCAGAAAATTTACTGCCGTTGACAATTAGGGTAACTGTTTTGTTTTCAAGCTCTTCCTGCATTGAATCCCTCCTGAATCAGATTGAAAAAGGAGATGCCAGGGCGGCACCTCCAAACGGTGAAGAAAGTACATTGCATGACCTCCTTATTTGTTATGCTTCCGCTTTTTCTTGATGATGCTGGCAGTAATACTGACAGCCATCAGGCCCAGACCGACCCACATGATCACCGTCACGGCGATATTTACGCCAGTCTGAATCACGGTGTAGTTGACCCACTTGGGCATGGTTTCGGGAATGGAATAGGTTTCATCAATGACGATCTTCCGAATATCGCTACTGAGCGTATAGCCTTCCAGTGTTTCGATTTCCTTGAGGAAATACATACCGGGAGTCATGTCCGTAATGCGGATGATGCCATCTTTGTCCGTTACATAGGTACCAAGCTGCTTCCCGTTCTCGTCCTCAAGACTGAACTTTACACCGGCAAGAGGCATGCCGCTGGAATCTGTTTTGACAAACTCGTAGTGATCCGGAATGTTCACACACATGACAGGTGCAGGCATCTGCCAGGCATCATCCACATGCAGTTTGATATCTTCCATACGGCAGAAGCCTTCGGGAGCAGCAGTTTCACGGATCGTCCAGTCACCAAAGTCAAACTTGGTGAAGGTGAACACACCGTTTTCATCACTGATAACTTTTTCAACCACCAGACCGGTTTTGTCATCAATCAGAATGAACTCAATACCGGGCATGGGCTTTCCGGTTGTATCAACCTTGATATAGGTGATCTTTTTCTGCTGATTGACCACAGTCGCGATGGGATCATCACTGTTCTTCCAGTTGCTGTCCATGGTGAAAGTGATGTTCTCACGGCTCATCAGATAACCTTCGGGAGCACATTCCTCACGGATGGTATAGCTGCCATTTGCTATCCTGTAGAATCGGGCAATACCTTCATCGTTGGTAACTGCCGCGTCCACCTGATAACCGCCTGCGTTGAACAGGCCGAAACTGGCTCCGGACAGAGGCGCACCGTTCTGATCAACCTTTTTGACAGTCACTTCATTGGGGCAGTTGTCAATCACAGCCAGCGGTTCAGTGGGATTGATGTAAGTGGAAGTTACTGTTACGGGAACCACAACCTCGGACATAATGTATCCTTCAGTGGGCTTCAGCTCTACGATGGTGTATTCGCCAACGGATACTTTTTCAAAAGTAGCAATACCGTTTTCATCTGATACAGCCGTCATGACGATCTTCCCATCGGCGTTTTTCAGTCCAAACTCAGTACCTTCAAGCGCTTCACACTTTTCATTGACCTTCTTAACGAAGAAACGGGTCACATCGTTGGAGAAGGAAGTCTCGCCCCATACGCGGCCTTCATCGGACACATAGAAGGGATAATCCTTCAGGCTTAGTTCGTAACCGTCCGGAGCGCTTACTTCACGGAATTTGTAGGTATCGGGTACCAGCGGAATATCCGCGATCTGACCGTTCTCATCGGTATATCCTGCACAGATGACTTCGCCGCGGGAATTGCTCAACTCGATCCATGTGTTCGCAAGGAACTCAGTTTCCTCGATATTGGTTTTCATCAGAGAAACAGGCGTACAGATCAGACGGTTTACAACGCTGACGGGAATTTCAACCTTAATCAGATTGATGTTCTTCTCATAGCTTTCGGGATACAGACTGAAGCAGTTCGGTTCTTCCTGCAGTTCCCAGCCTTCCGGTCCGCTCAATTCTTTCAGGTAGTAATTGCCATGCGGAAAATTACCGGAAAGATAAACCAGACCGCTGCTGTCAGACTTTGCAGTAGCAATCAGCGTATTGGCAGGCAGGGTACCATTCATATGCGGAATCTCTTCATCGTTGTAGAGACCAAATATAAATCCGGGACCCGGCTCAATCTCAATTTCCTGCCGAATACTCCCGTCATCATCCTTGACTGTGTGCAGCACTTCCATATCCTTCTGCAGAATGATTTCCGCGGGAAGATATTCGTTATGAACGAAAATCTGAGACTCAACAATGGGGGTCTGATCATCCTGGAACTTCAGCTCAACAGAATACTTCGTGCCATTGGGGGCATATCCGTAAGGTGTTTCACTTTCAATCACAGTGTATTTACCCAATGGAAGCAGTTCAGAACGGCTTACGGCTTCTCCGGAAGTTGTGATCCGGGCGGCAAGCTCACCGTTCCTGAACCATTCGGTTCCTTCTTTGCCGACAATATCTTCTGCCGCGTAAATCTCAAACACGGCATCCTTCAGATAACGCTGCTCATATACAGGCCGGTGAATCTCATAGCCATTCTGATCTTTGACCACATCAAATCCGGTCAGTTGAAGGCCTTGCTTTTCTACAAGGATCCTGCCCTTGACAGGCGTGTTGGTCACTACGATTTCCTGCACATTACCTTCCGCAAAGGCTGAAAAGCTCACGGAGAGAATAACCAGCAGGAGCAAAAGCAGCATGGGAATATGATTTCTTTTCATGCAGATCATTTTTTACCTCGCATTCTGTTTTGTCAGGGTAAGCAAAGGGGCAGCAAATTGCTCTGCTGCCCCAATGGATACCATGATTATTTTTCGGAGGGAATAGTGACGGTCACGCAGTATCCGCTGTCGATGTAGTCATCCGGGATCAGAGTTTCCTTGACTTCGTACTCGCCCCAGGTGAGCAGCGGAGTTTCGGCAATCCCATCCGGACCGGAAGTGATTACACCGACCACTTCACCCACATCCTCACCGTTGTGAGAAGGCAGACCCTTCACGCGGGTAATGGTGAACTGGGCACCGGCCAAAGGCTTTCCGGTTTCGCTGTCCGTCTTGACGATACGGATCGCACCCTGAATCGGTTTGTTGGTAACGGTGCGGTTCACTACCTGGTCCATAATGACCGTAATGGTTTCGCTCCAGATGGTGCTTTCATAGCCGGTGGGATTCTCATGCTCCTTGACAACATAATCGCCGACAAGAAGCTTGGCAGAAAGCGCAATACCTTCGTCATTGGTCGTCATAGTAGAGATCAGGTCACCGATGCTGCCATCCGCATTGGTCTCGTAGATATCAAACTGAACATTGGCAATCGGGTGCTTATCCAGCTCATCCAGTTTCAGAATCTTAATCTGTCCGGGAGCATCCTCGTTGGTTACAGTAGACAGAACTTTGGTGGGGTTCAGATAGGTACCGTCAATGCTGATCTTCCATTCGTCCTTGGAAGGATGGAAACCGTAAGGCGCGGTGAGTTCCTTGATGGTATAACTGCCGTAGCCGATCTTGCTGAAGGTGACCATACCGTCCTTATCGGAAGTGGCTTCCTGGACCTTGGTACCCTTCGCGTCAAACAGGCCGAAAACAGCGCCCATCAGCCCGTCACCGTTCTCACGAACTTTCTTGAGATACACATGGTTGATCTCATCACGGATTTCTGTATCGCCGGTCACCTTGCCATCAGCAGTCACCTTGAAGGTCATGACCGCAGTATTCAGCGCATACCCTTCAGGTGCGTAGGTTTCACGGAAAGTGTAAGTGCCGGGAACAACAGGAATGTTGGGAATCTGACCGTTTTTGTCGGTATATTCACGATAAATAACCTTGCCGTTGGAATCCTGAACTTCGACCAGTGCGCCGGGCAGCGTTTCTACTCCGGTGATATCCTTCTTGGTCAGGGTAACAGGCGTATAGATCAGTTCATTCAGAATGGGCTGTGCCAGTTCAACCACAATGGTGTTTTCGCCGGAAGCCTTATTTGCGGAAGTCAGAACCACAGGATACTTCTGAGTGCTGAGCTTCCATCCGGCAGGAACGGAGATTTCCTTGATGTAGTAATTGCCATGCGGATAGTACCCTGAGAAAATCAGCTTTCCGTTCTTATTGGTCGAGCCGGTTGCCATCAGTGTATTGGCGGGCAGTTTCTGATTACCGTTATAGGTGATGACATCGGTGTTGTACAGACCGAATACAAAGCCTTCACCGGCAACGGCTTCTACAGTCTGATGAACCATGCCGTTATCAAGCTGCGTGACTTTGATATTTTCTTTCTGCTTGGTCAGCGTAACGCGGATCGGCAGATAGTCATTGGTTTCAGCCTTCTTGACTTCCACGACAGCTGTCTTGTGATCTGATGCCGCAAGTGTGAAAGCGTCGCGGGCGGTGCTGAACACATACCCGTTCGGAGCGGAAACTTCTACCAGGTAATACTTGCCCAAAGGCAGCTTACTGGACTTGACGGCTCCGGTTCCGCTGGTGGTCAGCTTTTCTACCAAAGCATCTTTCTTGTAGAAAACAGTGCCTTCCTTTCCGACAATATCCTCGGCAGCATGAATCTCAAACACAGCGCCGGCCAGGTAGCCGTTTTCGTAGACAGGCTTCATGATGGTATTCCCGAAGGAATCCTTCTCATCAACAAAATGCGTCAGCTGCAAGCCGGTCTTTTCCAGAGATACATCCCCCTTGATGGGCGTGTTGGTGACGTTCAAGGTCACCACATTCGAAGAATCAGCCATCGCGGCAGGAATGGCAAAGCAGACAATCAGCGCGGCAACTGCCAAAAGCAGGCCGATCATTCTCTTCATAAACATTCGTTATCCTCCAACTTATTTAATGGTTACGGTCGTAGAGTATCCGGGGTCCAGATATCCGTCAGGAATACCGGTTTCCTGCACCTTGTACTGTCCCCAGGGAAGCAGCCCGGTCTGAGCAATGCCCTGCTTATTGGTGGTAATGGTTGCAACTACCTTGCCGATATCAGATGCGTTGTCCGAAGCAGGTCCGGTCAGTCTGGTAACAGTGAAGGTTGCACCGGGCAGGGGCTGATTCGTTGCAGAATCCTTTTTTACGATCTTGATCACGCCTGTGATCCGTTCGTTCGTAAAGGTGACATTGCTGGTAGCACCGGCAGTTACTGTCACGTTCTGCGTTGCGGTGGCAGAAATGCTATAGCCTTCGGAGGCAGTCTTTTCACGGACCTTGTAAGAGCCGGGAGCCAGATTTCCGAAGACCACTTTGCCGGTGCCATCAGTCGTTGCTGTCTTGAGAACGGTACCGGAACTGTTCAGCAGCTCGAACACAGTACCTTTCAGCAGAATGCCGTCAGTAGACTTTTTCACGACCGCGATTTCGCCTTCGCTTAATTCAAAAGTCAGAGATGCGCTCTTGAGAGTGTTGGGAGCTCCAGCGATGGGAATCAGGACTTTCTGAATCTGTACGCTGGGGATACCAATCAGAAAATTCGCTTCCTCATCCGCGGAAGAAATGGATTCCATCGTTACCGTGAACTTACTTTTGCTTGAAGTGATACTGATCGTATCGCCGCTCTTCAGATAGTAGTAGGTGCTGTCAGAACCACCGGTATTGCCGGTAAGTGTGCCAACAGACTTGGGAATTCTGATCAGATCGGCATCCGTTTTCAGCGTAACCTTTCCGATGTAGTTGCTGCCGGAAACCGTCAGGCTCTGACTGGATGCGGTGATCTTGCCGGTAATAGAAGCGCGGGCAACACCATTTTCAGCCAGCCATCTGGCATAAGTCAGATATACGGAAGGAGCGCCGCCGCTGAAAGAGTAGAAGTTGTCCATATCCCAGTAATCACGGACATACTTCGCACCTTCGAGCTGCTTGATCACTTCGCGGATGGCGAACTGACCGGCAACACGGGACCAGGTTTCATTGTTGGAATCGGAACGATTTAACGCCATGAAGGGGTAAGTGTGCCGCAGAACCCAGCCGATGGCATGCATGGTTGATTCTTTATAGCGGACACCGGATACACCTTTGCCGGCATCTGTGTTACAGAAACCGTCCATGTCCACCAACACATAAGGTCCTTTGGCGGACTGATTGCTGCCGGATCCTTCGCCGGGACCGGAAAGATTGTGCTCCAGGCAATATACTGTATAGCCTTCAAGGTAATGAGGTGTCGCGTAAATCGTGCCGTGAGCAGATGACTTTGCAATTTGAGGATAATCGCTGTCCCTGCCGGAACTGCCGTACAGTCCGGTCTGACCGACTTTGAACTTCGGCAGCGTAACGGAAATATTTTTCAGCGTAAAACCATTCATAGGCGTTGCAGTTAAACGCAGCATACTTCTGTTGATCCGATACAGATCATCCTTCGTATAGGCCCAGTCAGTTACTGTGCAAATAGTGGAATCGGTATCCTGAGTTTCACTTTCGAGGACATATACGATGCCGTAAGCAGTCCATTTCAGCGTACCGTTGGCAAAGTCATCACCGTATAGGTAATTGACCTTGTACCAGTTCTTTCCGAAATCGTCCTTGCCGACCGCAACGATCTGAACCACAGCGTTTTTAGTGAAAACGCCAAGATAGTTCACACCGTCATCGCCCTCGGTAATGCTGTTGTCTATACCGAAGTAAACACGGGTGGAAGTGGTTACTCCCACATAATCGCCAACGGAATGACGATATTCGGGTTCCGGTTCTGCTTCGGGTTCGGGAATGATTTCCGGAGTTTCATCAATTTCTTCGGGAATATCCTCAACAGGCTCATCATTCGTGATTTCCTCAACAGTGACTTCCTCGACAGGATCTTCCTCAACAGGTTCGATCTCTGCCTGCTCAGTTTCGGTTGTTTCATCTTCAATCGGTTCTTGTAATTCGGTTTCTTCATCAGGAACAGAAACAGCGGAGTCATCTTCCGAAGGAGTGGCCTGATCATCCTGTTCAACAACCGGCTGAGGATCAATTTCCTCAATGACTTCCGGTTCGTCTACAGCTTCCGTTTCAACAGATTCATTCTCTGTCTGCTCAGTTTCGGCTGATTCATCTTCAATCAGTTCCAGTGATTCAGTTTCCTCGTCAGGAACGGGATCAACAGATTCATCTTCCGAAAGTATGGTCTCATCATTTGGAACGTCTTGTTCAATAACCGGCTGAGAATCAATTTCTTCAATCACTTCCGGTTCATCAGTAGGTTCTGCGTCAATAGGTTCAGTTGAAGATTCAGTTTCGGAAATCTCTTCGGGTTCTACAATTGGTTCTGTATCAACATGCTCGTCAACGATTTCCGGTTCTGCAGGCATATCGGTTTCTTTGGGTTGGGGAACTTCCGCTTCAGCCTCAATTTCAACACGATGACCCTTCGCCAGGAACATCACAGAAATGCCGACAGGAGAGAAATCTTCCATGTTGGGTATAATCTGGGTCAGCGCCTCAACATCCTTATCGGAAAGTGGAATATCTTCCAATGCTTTTTCCGATACATAACCGGTAATGCTTTCTTCGTCGTTGATGGCAAAGGAAACAAGCACAGCACCGGCTTTGTTGCAGAAGGTAGCGAACACAATATTGCCGCGTCCTTCCAAGATGAAGACCGGATTGCTCATATCAGAATCGCTGTACACATCTGCATTCCGAATGGTAGCAACATAAGCAAATCCTTTGGTCGCAATGGCTTCACGGAACGTCAGGATCTCGGGTTCAGATTCAGCTTCTTGAGTAGAATCATCTTCGGATTCAATCTCCTGCAAAACGATCTCCTCAGCAGGTTCCTCAGCACTGGTTTCGGGAATTACTTCCGCTTCAGATTCGATCAGTTCATTCGAAGGTTCTTCCTGGATAGGTGTTTCTTCAATCACTTCCGACTCGACTTCTGTCGAGCAATCCTCTATGACTTCGGGGACATCATCAGGAATAGGTTCTTCCTCTACAGGTCCGACCTGTTCTTCTGGCTCGGAAGGCATTTCAGCTCCGTTTTCAGCAAAACTGACAACAGACAGGCCGGTTGCCAGCAGCATCAGTGCGAGAATCAGTGAAATTAGCCGTTTGGCTTTCATTTTCATCAATTGGGTACTCCTTTCATTGCTCCAGAACAGCCATGAGGATCAGCCGTCCACTGGCTCCGCCATAGCTTCTGTCGCAGGTAATGAGGGTAAGAATGTAGTCATCTGCCGTTACAGAAATACTGCTGTCAATCAGCGCTTTATTTCTGGCCCGGTTGATGAATTTCAGGTAGGCAGCATCGCTTTTGAAACTTGCTGTCGCGGGATCCCAGTCGCTGACCATCATGTTCACAACAGCAAAGATTCTGTAGGTTCGTCTTCCGTACAAGGTATCCATGACAATCGTCTGATGATTTTCCCAGTAACTGCGTTGCTTGTACTTAAGCAGAGTACTGAACATGGCATCACTGGCACTCAGATGGTGACCGTAAACCGCGATATTCCGGCTGGGTTTGGCATAATCTGAACTCTTGAGGGAAAACAGACAACCCAGTTTGCTCTTTGTTCCGTCAAACAGATGATTCAGATAGAAATCCGAATTATCTGAACGGACAACAGGATAGCTGATGATGGTACCGGGGATACGGAGCCAGGACACGAAATCCGAATTGATTTTCCGACAGGCATCCAGATCAACCGTTGCTGCCACAGTTGGTTTCACTGTGGGAGATGCCGTAGGAATTGCAGTCGGATTTGATGTGGGCCTTTCTGTCACAACCGGAGTTGCTTCAATCGGTATTACGGGGTGCTCAGTCACCATAGGTTCTTCCGTAGCGACTATGATTGGTGTGCTTGTCGGAACCAGAACTACTTTGGGGACATCCACAGTCGGTTCGATTGTGGCAACAACCACGTCATCTGTGTCCGGTGTTGATGTGGGCTTGAGACTTACTGCCGGAATCACCGCAACCGGAGGCGGAGAAGGCTCTGCTGACGGAGCCAATGCCGCGACCAGGGATTCATAGGCACCTGCGTCATTTTGAATGTCGTAATACTGCGATGCAAGCGGAATGAGGAACGCGGCAAGTCCACAGATGAACATACCAACCAGCAGAAACCGTGACCTTTTTTCATGTCTGCGTGTTATTTCAATCACTCCAATCAAAAAACACACATCCATTTTTCAGAATGTGTGTTCATCGTTCTTGCGACATCTGCCGCTTTTTCAACCAGGCATCCAGCAGCTTCAGGATCACTTTTTCCATCTGCTTGGTGGTGTAGGACTTTGGGAAATAGCGCTTCAGCGTATCATGGCTCAGGGTAACGGAATCATACAGCGGCTTCTTTTCTTCAGAAAGAATATCAATCAGCCCCTGCGCGGAAAGCGTACCTTCCTTGCTCTCTTTCTTAATTCGTTGAGCTTGGGAGAGCGATGGGGTCTGCTGTGTTTCATTCAGTGCCTCGTGCATCCATTGCTGCTCTTCCGGTTTCAGATAGGAAAGCTCGACTGCCGGTGTAAAGGCAAGTTCGCCTTTGTCTACACGATCCATGAGGCTTGGTTCAAGGTTGTTCAAACGGATGAATCTTTGAACTTGTTTTGTCGTTTCACCCGCTTGTTCAGCAACAACTTCGAGGGACTGTGGTAACTTCTGGACAATTTGTCCAGAAGTTAAATCCGTTCGTTTTCCTTGATGCTTTAAGGCTTCCAGCTTCATCTGATATGCTTTTGCCCGCTCGCTTGGCAGTATGTTTTCACGTTGAAGATTACTGTCTACCATGATGATAACCGCCTCATCATCATCCAAATCACGGACAAGAACCGGCAATTCTTCAATTCCTGCCAGCTCACAGGCCCGCTTCCTTCGATGACCTGATACGATTTCGTATCCGCCATCTTCCAAAGGCCGCGCAATCAGCGGTACCAGCACACCGTATTCCTTTACGCTCTCAACAGTTTCTTTCATTCGATCATCATCAAGTACACGGAATGGATGATCCTTGAAAGGATGCAGGTCGTGAATGGAAACCGTCATGACTTTTTCACGCCCATCGGCTGTCCTGGATTCCTCTGTGGAAAAGATATCATCGTAAGGGGTCAGACTTGGTTTTGTGCTGTTGACTTTCAAGCTGTAACACCTCCTTTGTCAGAGCGTGATACGCGCTTGCTACCTTGCCGCCGGGGTCATAGTCAAAGATGCTTTTGCCTTCCGATGTGATTTCAGCAGCACGGACGGAATGCGGGATTTCTGCATCGAACACCTTGATATTGTCCCCGTAGGTATCACGGATCAATTGCGTGATCTCCTTCGCATTGTTGGTACGGGAATCAACCATGGTCATCAAAATACCGTCGATCTTCAGCTTCGGATTGATCTGTCTGCGGACCTTTGCAATGGTTTGAAGTAGTTGCTCCAGACCTTTTGCTGAGAGGTAATTCGCCTGGACAGGAATGATTACCCGATCTGATGCTGCCAGCGCGTTGATGGTCAGCATGCCAAGTGAAGGCATACAGTCTATCAGAATATGATCGTAATCCTTCCGATAGTTGTTCAGCAGATGCTTCAGCGTAGTTTCGCGGCTCATGGCATTGACCAGAGCAACTTCCGTGCCGGCAAGCGCGATACTGGAAGGCAGAAGATCAATACCTTCTGGATGATGTAGGATACCTTCACCAGACTTGATGAGTACATCATTCATGACTTTGCTCATGAGGTCTGCGACAGTAACCGGCAATCTATCCGGTTGATGATTTCCGAGCGCGATGCTGAGGCTTGCCTGGGCAAGACCTTTTTTGCGATAAATAAAAATTTTCATCATTTGTAACATTTGGCGATTACAAAAGTCATGCTGAATCCTTATCTTGAATGTTGTCGAGATTCCTCTCGATGCATTGAATTACAAGGCTTTCGTAACTCTTGTCCGCATTTTCTGATGAGGCGAGGGCAACTGTGAATGTTGTTCCGTTGATCTTCGTCTGATAAGTGATTTTTTCGTCGTTCACAGAGGTCATCTCCAGTTTTTTCGTCATTAGAATAGCGTGGGCAGAAGTTATTGCCTCTGCTCACGCTGAATGTTCTTCCGTTCTGCGTCCTTCTGACGGATTTGTTCCTGCGTTTCGGTAATCTGCTCACGAAGTGAACGCTTTTCTCCAATGAGTTCCGGATCGACTTTGCGGATGTAGTACCGGGCTTTATGCAGCAGATCCAGTTCTTCCTTGATGGATTCCAGTTCGGTCTGTGCCACAGAATCCTCACGATTCATCCTGTCCAGTTCAGCCTTGAATTCATCCGGCTGCACTTCCAGTTTCCCGCCATGGTGCTGCATCAATCGGGCATAAGCCTGCTTGTTGTCCTTCAGATCCTTTTCATTGGCGGCAGCAAACTTCTCCTTGTTACGCGAAATGAAGATTCTTGAATACTGATCGAAGACAGGCTTTGTCCTCTTGTAGGTATCAGCAGCCTGTTCGATTTTCTCAATATCCTTTCGCCGGTATTCGTTTGTCTTGACAACCTGTTTTGCCTGAGCATACCGTCCTTCCAGATCAGAAAGAACACGGGTGAAGTCATGCAGATTATACAAGCCTTTCTTTTCAAGATCCCGTACAATGTCCTGCATCTTGGCAACGTCTGAAGCAAAGTATTTCAGCTTGTAAGACGCACGCCAGTTGGACCGCTGCTCGTCGCGTTGAATAGCATAGCTGATGAGAATATGACGAAGTGTAGGAACGTTCCTTTCAGCTTCGGACTCGGCTTTCCGTTCATGCCGTTCTTCAAGCCATTCTTTGATGCTGTCGAGCTTCTTCTTGATGGATCGGAGCAGAGCATTTCTTGCCTTGATCTCACGGTTCATATCACCGACATAGGTGCGGATACCGCGCTTCTCCATGGCAGTTACTTCAGGCCCCATGTGGATTGTCGGAATCTGATCAATGCCTTGTCGTTCATAGGAGCGCATATCAATGCGTTCCGTTCTGCCGGCTTTCTCCAGATACTCGTTCTGAAGCACTTCCCAGGCATGACGCCATTTTTCAAGATTGCCCTGATCGTCCCAATCTGTTGTTCTGACTTTTCGGCTTTTCCATTCGCCACTCGGAAGACGAATCCGCTGACCGTTCTCGTCAAGAATGTATTCCTTCCTGGCTTTACCCATCCATCGTCCTTTTTCGTCAATGGCCCTCATGGTGGTCAGCACATGAATGTGGGGATTTCCATCACCATCATAGTGATAAGCCATATCAACACACATCCCTTTGGAAACGAATTGTTCCTGGCAGTACTGACGGGCAAAAGCAAGGTTCTCTTCTTCGGACAGTTCGCGGGGAAGAGCCATCACGAACCTTCTGGCATACTGCGCGTTACACTGATGCTCATTCATCTCGACTGAGTTCCACAGTTTGCCGCGGTCCATGTATTCCTTCGGAGCATTCTCGGGGAGCATGATCTCAGTATACCGGATCCGTTCAACACGTTTGGGATAACGCTTGGTCTTTTCTTGAAATTCGCAATAAAGCTGCTCACCGGATTGGTAAGCGGCGCTTGCGACAACTGACCGGCTCTGCTGGGCTCGTCCGACAATTTTCAAGTCAAAGTGCGGACAGGCCATTGGCATCACCAGCTTTCATCGGAAAAGCCTCAGCCCGCAGGCTGAAGCATGGGTAGACAGCGAAGCTGTCGAAGGGAGCAATGTTCCCTTTTTTCGACCAAGGCAGCATGAAGCTGCCCTGGTCGATGCACTCCGCAGGAGCCTCCGGAGGACGCAACGCACCGGGTACCGGTGTATAGTTGCGCATTGCATGTGCCTCCGTTACTTCTCTTCGTCCTCGTCGAGCTCGTCCTCAGCAGCGGTTACAGTGACCGGAGAATTGGTCATCTTCTGCTTGATCAGGAGATCCAGCGCACGCTGAACCTTGGGATCGCTGAAAACACCATCGAGAATACGCTTCACATCATCGGTGTCCAGCAATTCGGGTTCCTTCAGGTAGGTTTCAAGCAATCCACCCACATTGCAGAGTCGATGAGTGCGAAGATCGCGGGCGAGTTCTTTTCCTTCCTTGATCGCCGATTTGTAATCACTATTCAGCTGCTCAATGCGCTTCCTGTTTTCGGCGATTCGCTTTTCCATGTTGATAGTAGTCTGGTCCTTCACAAGGTACCTCCTTGTTTTGTGTTTTTGCCGGCCAGCAAAGGAAAAGGCATCGACCATTACGACCGATGCCCTTTGCTTTGATGGCTGACTGAGAATTATTCGTTTGCCGGGTCTTGATGCAGTCTTTTTGCCTTTTCCGCAGCAGCCTTTTTCCGTTCCTCACTGTATGGCTCCAACAGTCGGATTGATACGCGATCCTTCTGAATTTCGTACTCTGCATAATCCGGATATTTCTGTTTATCAACTCGCCGACACAGATCCGGATGCTTCTTTGCGAAGGCAGCGCATTTGCGGAGCAGAGCAGGATCATAACCGGAGATCAGTACAGGTTCCTGAGTCTGGTTCCACAGGACGTTGGTTTCCTTTTCTTCTTTGGTCATCTTGTAGGCCATAATATGCTCCTTTCGCGATAATAGATGCTTGTGCAAAAGGCGCTTGCTATGAAAGCGGTTGATGCCTTTCGCACTGTGTACTCACTCGCCATTGAATTGGCAGGTTGCTTTTTCAATACTGGCGTTTCTCCGGAAACGGTTTTTGTTTGCCCGGAATGCCTGAAAGCCAGTAAAATCAACGTGAAAACCATCGACAAATACGCCTTGTTGTGATAAGATTATTTTGGTGTTTTGTAAGCACCTGAAATGCTTTTGTGTAAAAATCGCCGCGCTTTTTCCGAGGAAAAATGATGCGCCGAGAACAGGATATCCGAAATATACCGACCGGAGGATTTCACCATGAAAAAGAAG
>CALGBY010000055.1 GCA_937886445.1 uncultured Clostridia bacterium
CCGTACACACCGTGTCTACACAGGTGTCGCCCTCCTCGGCATGCACAAAAGAGAAGTGTTCAGTGCTTTTGCCGACGTAAAATTCCATGTCCTCGATGAGATCCAACAAAACCTGATCGATCGTTACATTGCCACAGGTTCCCCTATGGATAAGGCCGGCGCCTATGGCATCCAGGACGAAGGGGCACTGCTGATCGATGCCATCAGTGGCGACTATTACGCTGTAGTCGGACTTCCCGTCTCGTCCGTCAACCGCGCACTGGCAGCGATGAACTGATCTGATTTCATCGCCTTTTCACGTACTTTACATCTCAAATCGGTTGCTTTTTCACACTTCTTATGATGAAATAGTAGAATGTTCTACTAATTTAGGAGGCAACCATGGATTATCAGAAACTCAATCTTCTTTTTCGATGCAACAAAGAATTCTGTCACGGGAAGATCCGTTTGAAAGATCTTAGCGATACAGAGTGCATGATCTGTTCTTATATCTACTCCCATGAGAATCTCTCCCAGGATGATGTATCTGTCGCGCTGAAAACCGACAAAACGACGGTCGGCAAAGCGCTCGCGTCACTTGAGAAGAAGAACTGCGTGGTACGCGCGCAGGATGAAGCGGACAAGCGGATCAAGCGCCTTTCTCTCACTGAGACCGGCCATGAAAAAATAGCAAAGCTGCTTGATATCCACGATCACTGGCTCTGCAGCATCATGACCTGCCTGTCCGAAGAAGAACAGAGGCAATTTGAAAATTACTGCGACCGGCTGCTTTCCGCCGCGGAGAAGCTGACAAACAAGGGAGGAAATGACCAATGAATCACGAAAACAAAGCATCTGCCATCGAGTCCTTCAAGACCGATCCCATTTCGAAGATCGTCATCAAAAACAGCATTCCGGCACTTATTGCCATGGTAATGGTGATGGTGTATAACCTTGCCGATACATTCTTTTTGGGGCTTACCCACAACGATCTGTCGGTCACGGCGGTATCCTTCGCTACACCGCTGTTCATGATCTTTATGTCGCTCGGCACCCTGTTCGGCGTGGGCGGGACCTCGGTCATTTCCCGCGCGCTCGGCGAGGGAAAGACGGAGTACGCGAAGAAGGCATGTTCATTCTGTATGTGGGCATGCGTTGCCGTGGGCGGCGTGATGATGGCGGTCCTCTGGTTCTTCCTTGATGATGTGGCCGTGATGCTCGGCGCGAGCGCGGAAAGCGCAGGGCTTACGAAGGACTATCTTGCCATTGTCATCGGATGCGGAATTTTTTCGATGATCTCCAACTGCTTCTCATCCATCGTGCGTACCGAGGGAGAAGCGATGAAAGCGATGACGGGAACCCTGATCGGCAACCTTCTCAATCTGATCCTCGACCCGATCTTTATTCTCGGCTTCAAGTGGGGCGTGGTCGGCGCGGCAGTTGCCACCGTGATCGGTAACGCCGTTGCGGCGGGGTACTATATTCTGTATTTCCTCAAAGGAAAATCGGCCCTTTCGATCAGTCCCAAATACTTTTCAATGAAAGACAGGATCCTGTCCGGCGTTCTCTCCGTGGGCATTTCGGCATCCATCGCAAATCTTCTCTCCAGCGTAACATCCATCTTTGTAAACTCGCAGCTTTCCGCCTACGAGGGCGGCGATATGCTGGTCGCCGGATACGGCGTGACCGCCAAGATCATTATGGTGGTCACACTGATCGGTATCGGCATCGGCAGCGGTGTGCAGCCGTTTCTCGGTTACTGCTACGGCGCAAAAAATAAGGAAAGGCTCACCGCGGGGCTCCGTTTTACATTCGTATTCGGTCTCGCTTTCTGCCTCGTTATTTCCGGCCTGTGCTTCCTCTTCGCCCGGCCGATCGTCAAAATCTTCCTTACGGATCTCACCGCTTTAAACGCGGGCATCCGCTTCACACGCATTCTCATGGTCACGGGCTGGCTGATCGGGCCGTTTATCATCTGTCAGAACACATTGCAGGCAATAGGAGCCGCAACGCCCGCACTTTCAGCTACCGTCATCCGTCAGGGCGTGATTTTCATACCGGCCGTGCTGATCATGAAAGCGCTGATCGGTGTGGATGGATTGATCTGGGCCCAGCCGGTCACGGATGTTCTGTCACTTGCGGTCATCATCATTATGCTGTGGCGAAAAATCAGGACAATCCCGTGCGAATGATTCCGTACGATAGCGAGCGGATCTTTCAGCAGATCCGCCTGCGGAAATTGAAAGTTTACCCGAGGCATGTTTGCTGTATTTTTTGTTTGAAAGGACCGGAGAAACAACATAATGAGTATGTACGAAGTGAACATGAAAATGATAAAGCGCAGGATCGACGCGGGGCTTTCCATGCTGCAAAAGGTTTACAGGGTGACCGAAACAGACACCGGCACGCTCGAAAGCTTTGCGGTAGCGGGGCGGCATCACGCCGTCAGGCAATATGAGATCGAAGGCGTCGGAAATCTGCTCGTTATGACCAATCCCAAAGAAGGCGCCATGCAGATGGATACCTTTACTATAACACCGTATTATAAAAATCTTCCGCTTTTCACTACAGACTACATGTATTTTGAAGATAAACGGATGTTTCTCAATGAGATCTACGATCTTGTTGAGGAAAAAGACGGGCTTTACCGGGAATATATCACCGGATTTGCCCAAAATTGCACGTCGGTTGCCGATCTTGAGGATATGCCGATGAAGAAATGCTGGTACGACAGCATCCGGCCCGTGGTGGCAGCCAAGATCGTGCCGCCGGAGGAGGACGACCGCATACTGGACCTGTTTCTTAAAAACCTTTCGACCTTTATTGAAATGGAGCAGAAAACGCCGCTGCTTCCGCCTGAGAAGCGTGCGGGAAAATGGCAGAAAAACTACGATTATGCCAGAGCGCTGGTAGAAGACGGCGGGGTATCTACCGATCTTTTTGTGCAGTCTCTCGGGGCGGATGAGACCAAACGCTTCTTCTATTCGGTATTTTTCGCTCCGTACCGTTATCGTCCGGATACCAATGACCGGCTGGAATCGTTCCTTGATCTGAAGGATGAAAACGGGCGGACGAACCGTGTGAAAATCGCCGAAAACCAGAAGGTGATCCGCCGCGTCGCTGAAACGGACAAATCAAAAAGCTTTGAAGAATCAAACTTCGCGGAAGCTTTCAACGGGATCGTCACAGAAAACGGCAGAACCGTGGGTTTCGGCATCCGTATTTTCAACAAGGATGTCTATCCGCTGCAAAGCTTTGAGATCTATCTGAGAAATTGCGGGCTGCATGGATGTCTTGATCTTGACGGGCAGAAGGATATGGTTTTCCTTGACCTGTATCACAACCGTATCTCGTCCGTTCGATGCGGAAGGCTTCCGTCTATGCGCATTTTCGGCGTACAGGATAATAATATCGGGGAGCTTGATGTAACGGAGATGCCGTCCTGCCAGGGGATTGACGCGGGCATGAACCGGCTGAAGGAGATCGATGTTTCGCGCAATCCGGAACTGGTCGAATTGTATATCAACAATAACGCGTTTACGCAAATCGACCTTTCCGGCAACCCGAAGCTCAAATATTTCTATTGCCATAACAACCGCATCACCGCCCTCGACACCCGCGCGAACCCGCTTCTGCGTCATTTGAACGCCACGGGTAATCCGATGAAAAGCATCCGTTCGCTCGCGCCGCAGCGTGAGGAAAGGCTGCCGCTGGAGTTGTACGCCGGTGACGGCGGATGCGTCGGGCTGAAGTTCAACCCGGTCTACAACGCGCAGTGGAAAGAGACCGGCGAATGGCAGCAGAGCTATTACGCCTATCCCGATGAGGGTTTCCGCTTTGACGGATGGTATGAAAACGGTACGAAAGTATCCGGAGAAGAAACATGGATCGATATATACGGCACAAGCCGGATCCTGCAGGCAAGGTTCAGCGCCATCCCGTGATCGGGATACGCAAACGGAGGTGACCGAATATGCCGAAAGAAGACAATATAAGCATAGAGAGGTTTTTGCTTACACGGTTATCCAAAAGCGACTTCAAAAAATGGATAGAAAACAGTTCAGCCCCATACAGGGAATTGATGGCCTTTTACAGATGCGCCATTATGGAGATAGAAACCAAATTCAATGTTTTGAACGAGGAATTTTCCATACAGTACGACCGCAATCCCATTGAGACCATAAAAAGCAGGCTGAAATCGCCGGAAAGCATTTTTGACAAGATAACAAGAAAAGGCTGCCCGTTAACGGTTGAAAGCATAGAGGAAAATATAACGGATATAGCCGGTGTGAGAGTCATCTGCTCATTTCCGTCTGATATTTATATGCTCGCCGATGCTTTCGAAAAGCAGGATGATATACATGTGATAACCCGAAAGGATTATATCGTTGATCCAAAGCCAAACGGGTATCGCAGCCTGCACCTGATCGTTGACACCCCCATCTTCCTGCACGACAGGAAACGCTATATGAAGGTCGAGGTACAGTTCAGAACCATCGCGATGGACTGGTGGGCAAGTACAGAGCACAAAATATGCTACAAAAAGGATACCGTCAAAAGTGAATCCATAAGGCATGAGCTTTCCGACTGCGCGAGAATAGCGGCAAAGCTTGATCAACGTATGGAGCAACTGCACACGATAGCCATGCAAAGCCGGGAAGAGTGATCCCTTTCCGCGCCGCGCGGGCCGCGACAGCCTCCCCCGCGGCAGCAAAAATAAGCAGGGAACGAAACGCGGCGGAATTCCCCGGGTCCTTCCCTCCATGGCTTCAGCCCGTCAGAACGCGTCACCGGTTTCCGCGGGATCACCGTCATTACGATCGCGTTTTTCCCATGCTTCACAACACTTTTTCAATCATGCAAAAAAAGATGACCGGATTTTACTTTGATCCGGTCATCTTCTCATTATCCATGTCTGTACGGTCTCGTGCCGTCCGGAAGGGTCAACAGCGCCCTGCTCAGGGCACTGCCGAACGCCTCTCACTCGCTCTTTTCCGCAGGGGTCCATTCGCCGGCCTGATAGCGCTCATCCGCGAAATTCAACAGACAGTCAAGCCAGATCTCAAGCCCGTCATCATTCAGATGATACCGTCCGTCGGAAGAAAGCGAAGACGGCAGATAGCCGTCGCTGTCCTTGAGCGGTGAAGCGATATCAAGATAGTACGATCCGTTCTTCAGGCAGTTTTCGCGGAGGGCCTCGTTGTATTTATCCCACTTCGTACGCAGGTCTCTTTTGCCCGAAAAGCTTTTTGAAAGCGGGGTGAGCGATTGGAACACCACCCTGGTTTCCGGAGATACCTGTTTCACCTTGTTCACGATGATGTCGGTATAGCCGATGCCCTTTTCGATCTTCTCACCGATGTAGTCATTCACGCCCAGCAGGATGAAAAGATAGGCAGGGTGATACTTTTCCAGTATCTCATACATATGCACGGATCTGCCGTTCATCTTCAGGGAAGCCGTCCCGTCCATGATGCGGGATTTCGTGGCCGCGTACAGCATATAGCTCTGCGCGGTATAGAAACGGGCTCCGGCAAAGCAGGCGGGATCCGTTTTCTGCCTTTCTATGATCCTCACACGCAGCTGCCTTGTGATGGAATCGCCGATGAACATCGCGTTGTCAAAAAAGCCGTACAGCGTATCATCGGGAAGACTGCGTTCGTTTTCGGCATAAGCGCCGCAGCCCGCAAGCAAAAGGATCGCAAGAAAAAGAGAAATCAGCTTTTTACACATTTTTTGCCTCTCATCTGTTTTCGACCGGTATGCCGTTTTCCTCCAGCAGCTTCGCCGTCACACCGTTTCCCTCTGTAAGCGTGCCGGTAAAGGTGCCGTCATAAATGATCCCTTTCCCGCAGGAAGGGCTTCTCGCCTTCAGTATCGCCTTTTCGCAGCCCTCGGCAAGGCAGATCCTGAGCGCCTCCTGAGCGCCCTTCCGGTACTCTGCCGTCACATCGCGCCCGTCCTTTGCCAGCACACGCCCGTCCTTTTGCACCTCGGAAGGCACACGCGGGCAGGGCAGGCCGCCCAGCATCTCCGGGCAGACAGGCACAAGGGTGTTTTCGGCAGAAAGCGCGATCACCGTTTCATCAGGCACCTGCTTACCGTCATACCGGCATATTTCGCCAAGCAGGCAGCGGCTCACAAGGATCTTCACCTTATTCCTCCGCCGCTTCCAGCGCGATATCCATCATGGTGGTAAAGGTCTCTCGCACCTCCGCCGCGGATACGGATTCGCCCGTATAGGGGTTATCGGAGATGGTGAGCAGCGTGAGCGCGTTTTTGCCGGCTCTGGCCGCGTTCAGGTAGAGCGCGTAGGTCTCCATTTCAACCGCCAGCACGCCCAGCTTTCTCATCGTTTCAACAGAGGATTGCTCCTCATAGAATACATCAGAGGAAAACACGGGACCCACAGGCATCTGCACATTCAGCTTCCGCGCGGCGTTCACGGCGCGTTCAAGAAGCCTGTAGGTGCAGCAGGGAGCCAGCGTGCCCGAAAAGCCGAACTGGCTGCCGTAGTTGGAATTGGTATAGGCGCTCATCGCGGCCACAACATCACGGATATGCAAAGCCGGGTTCAGCATGCCGGCGCTGCCGATGCGAATGATGTTTTCCACATTGAAGAAGTGATAGAGCTCATAGGAATAGATGCCGATGGAGGGCATACCCATGCCGCTGGCCATTACAGACACCCTTTTTCCCTTGTATTCGCCCGTATAGCCCTGAATACCGCGCACATTGTTCACCAGTTTCGCGTTGTCCAGATAGGTGTCAGCCAGAAATTTCGCGCGCAGCGGGTCTCCGGGCATCAGCACCGTTTTGGCAAAGTCTCCGCAGGATGCCGTATTATGTAAAGTAGACATTGTGTATTCTCCTTTTCGTTTCAAAAAATCAGAGGACTTTCCTGCCCGTATTTTATCACACACAAAGAACGCGGTCAACCGGAACAGAAATGAAAACGAAAGATCCGCTGTTTTTCCGTTATAAAGCAATGAGGACACGGACCGCCGCGCCCTCATTGCTTTACCCTGCGCCAGGTCTTCCTTTCTGCTTCCGCCGCCGAATACAGGGCTGATCGCGCGCCTGCGGGCGCGCTGATTTTCCCGCGCGCGGCGCGGGAGAGTTAAGATTCAGGGATCATTCGGGCGCGCGTTTTCGGTATCCGTTGCTTACCGTCACTGATAAATATTATCCTTTTTCCGCGTCCGGATTTAAGGAGTTACGGTAACAGATTCAGGTCTATCCACAAGGCGGGCCGAACGGCGCCAAGGCTGCCGTTGACAGTGATGCCAAAGCTGCCCACGCTGCCAACACTGATGACACCGGCCGCGCTATAACTGATATCGCCGGGCGAGCGGAGCCACCAGTAACAGGTCGCCTTGCCGTCCACCTGATAACTGCTGCTGGTCCAGGCACCGTTATTGTCCGCGTACTGCGTGGGCGCGCACATGCGAGCCTTGTCATTCTTAAAGTATTTGTTCACTTCCGTAATGCTCAGCAGGAATACTTTATCCTGCGTGGCATTGCCGGGAGCGGTGTTATAATCCGGATTCTTATCCGCGCTCACCGTCACCGTAGGGATCATCTTCTGCTCTTCCGCGCTGAACGCCGCGTTCAGGAACTCCTCGTTCAGCCACGCGCGCAGCGTGCATTGCTCCCAGGTGATATCAACATATTTTTCGTTATATTTCTTGCAGTCCAGCGCGTACCGGCTGATCACAAGGGTCCGGTTCTCTCCCGCGTCATGATCCAGCACCAGCCATTCAATGGGCTCCTTCGTGCTGCTGTCGCTCTGGTAATAATTGCCGAAGGTGATATAGCTGCCCACCGAAAGCGGGGCTTGCGCGTCGGAATACTCTTCCGCCGCCGTTTTTCCATTGGATGTATCCTCCGCGTAGCCGCAAAGGCACACGGCCAGCAGCACCAGCAGCACCATTCCCGCCAGCAGCTTCATGCAACGCGGTCTGTTCATTCTCATTTCCTCCCGTTTTGTCTCATGTTTTCCGTATATGGAGATCTTCAGGTATCATTATATCACAGCTTCCGTGCGTATACAACCATTAATGAAAAAACCGCAACGCGTTTTTATGAAAGCATTTACTCCCTGTTATCCGGTTTTATTTTTGTCTTTTCCCCGGGATAGGCTTGCGAAGCCGTATTTGTGTTTACTATAATAGTCACACGCGGATTTTCCCGCGTGAAATACAGAAACGGAGCGTATTTATGCCAAATTTTTCTCTTCCGGACAGTGTATTTGAACATGCGGCGGCGCTTTACCCCACCCCCTTCCATCTTTACGATGAAAACGGCATCCGGGAACGCGCGCGGGCGCTGAACGGCGCCTTTGCCTGGGCTCCGGATTTTACGGAATATTTTGCCGTAAAAGCCCTGCCCAATCCGCGTATCATGGAGATCCTGCACGATGAAGGCTGCGGGGCGGATTGCTCCAGCCTGTGTGAGCTGCTGCTCGCGGAAAAGATCGGCCTTTCCGGAAAGGAGATCATGTTTTCTTCAAACGCGATGCCGGAGGAGGAATTCCAAAAGGCGCGCGAAATGAACGCGTACATCAATCTGGATGATATCACTGATATCGACACGCTCGCCGCCTGCGGCGAAATGCCCGAAACGGTGTGTGTGCGCTTCAATCCGGGCGGGGCATTCTCTCTGGGCAACAGCGTGATGGGGCAGCCGGGCGAAGCCAAATACGGCTGGACGCGGGATCAGCTTCCCGTGGGTCTTTCCCGCCTGCGCGCCCTCGGTGTGCGCCGTTTTGCCCTGCATGCCTTCCTGGCCAGCAGCACGACCGACAGCAGCTATTACCCCACCCTTGCCGGCATTCTTTTCCGGCTGGGAAAGGATCTGGAAAAGCAATGCGGCCTGGAGCTCGCGTTTATCAACCTCTCCGGCGGCATCGGCATCCCCTACCTGCCGGATGAAAAGGATACCGATATCGCGGCAGTGGGCGAGCAGGTGAAAAAGCAGTATCTGAAGGTGCTGGGCAGCCCGGCGGATGCCGGCGTGAGCATCAAAACAGAGCTGGGCCGCTACATGACCGGCCCCTACGGCTGGCTGGTCTCCCGTGCCGTGCATGAAAAACGCATTTATAAGGATTATATCGGTCTGGACGCCTGCGCTTCCAACCTGATGCGTCCCGCCATGTACGGTGCCTACCATCACATCCATGTGTGTGGAAAAAGAGACGCCGTGTGCGATCACACCTACGATATCACCGGCAGCCTGTGTGAAAACAACGATAAATTCGCCATTGACCGTGTGCTGCCCGAGATTGAAAAGAACGATCTTGTCATCATCCATGATACCGGCGCTCACGGCTTCGCGATGGGCTACCAGTACAACGGCCGCCTGCGCAGTGCCGAGATCCTTTATACAAAGAACGGCGATTTCAAAATGATCCGCCGCGCCGAGACCCCGGAGGACTATTTTTCAACGCTGCTGTGATGCGGCAATGATCCGCCGCAAAGCGGCAAAAAAAGTGAGTGAAAAGCCGTTGGTATACGGCGGTTCACTCACTTTTTGTTATGGTATTCCGCAGGAATCGGCCGCGGTCCGCGGCAGCCTCTGCACGAGTCCGGTCATCTTTCAGCCATCAGTAACGGAACCCTTCCGCGGCTGTATCCACCCACATTGCCGGGCGGACAGCAACATGCCCGTAATCCACAGATACGCTGTTGATGATGCCGGAGGTATATATATCGGCGGCACAGTCTGCCTCCATCCCGGCGCTCCTCAGCCACCAGCGTACATATCCGGTGCTGCGGTCACAAACGATCCCCGTCGCGCGCAGGGCGGCTGTGGGCAGGCACACACGATCCTGAGAGCGGTCAAAATAGCGCAGTATTTCGGCATAGTTCAGGCAGAATGCCTTATCCATACAGGACGCGCCGTTATCACGGATATACGCTTTATAGCCGGTATCCGGTCCGTTATCGGTAAAGGTATCCTGTATGGCCGCCTGCTCATTTTCGGTAAAGGCTGTTTCAATAAAGGTGCTGTTCAGCCATTCGCGCAGATAGGAATGCTCCCATGTCACGCTTTCCTTGCGCAGAGAGAACGGCACCTTCTCCAAAGCGTAGCGTGAAATGATCAGGGCCTTGTTTTTCTGAACAGCCAGAACGGTCCACTCAATGTTTTCCGGGCCGTTATCACGGTTTCCGTCCTGTTCCCAGCGGCCGAAGATCACGGTATCACCGGGCGCGATATTGATCGCGTTGCGTGCTTCATATTCCGCTGCCGCCGCCTCGCTTGAAGTGAGCCGTTCCTCATGCTGCGCGGAAGCAGCCTGCAATTCCGTCAAGGCCGCGGTAAGGGCCGCGTTTTCCTGACGAAGATCCGACAGTTCCTGCTCCATTCCGGCACGAAGCGCGGAATCGGCTGCTTCGGCCTCCGCCTTTACGCCTGCCACTTTGCTTTCGGTATCGGCAGCCAGCGCCTGCACCGCAGCAGCGGCTTCGTTCTTCGCAGCCGCCACCCTGCTTTCGGTATCGGCAGCCAGTGCCTGCACCGCGGCAGCGGCTTCATCCTTTGCGGACGACACCTTGCTTTCGGTATCGGCAGCCAGCGCCTGCACCGCAGATGCGGCTTCATCCTTTGCGGAGGCCACCTTGCTTTCGGTATCGGCAGCCAGTGCCTGCACCGCCGCGGAGGTCTCATTCTTTACAGCCGCCACTTTGCTTTCTGTATCAACAGCCAGTGCCTGCACCGCTGCGGCGGCTTCGTTCTTTGCGGACGCCACTTTGCTCTCGGTATCAGCAGCCAGCGCCTGCACCGCGGCAGCGGCTTCGTTCATTACAGCCGCCACTTTGCTTTCGGTATCGGCAGCCAGCGCCTGCACCGCGGCAGCGGCTTCGTTCTTTGCGAACGCCACTCTGCTCTCGGTATCAGCAGCCAGCGCCTGCACCGCGGCGGCGGCTTCGTTCTTTGCGAACGCCAATTTGCTTTCGGTATCGGCAGCCAGCGCCTGCACCGCGGCGGCGGCTTCGTTCTTTGCGGACGCTACCTTGCTCGCGGTATCTGCGGCCACTGTCTGCACAGATGTAACGACCGTCGCCCTCGCGGACGCGTCCTTGCTTTGGGCATCATCGGCCAGCGCCTGTACGGAAGCCGCAGCTTCGGCCTTCGCGGCCTCTACCCTGCTCGCGGTATCTGCGGCCAGCGCCTGCACGGATGCCGCGGCTTCGGCCTTCGCTGCCTCCATCCTGCTCGCGGTATCTGCGGCCAGTGCCTGCACGGACGCCGCGGCTTCGGCCTTCGCGGCCTCCACCCTGCTCGCGGTATCTGCGGCCAGCGCCTGCACGGACGCCGCGGCTTCGACCTTCGCTGCCTCCATCCTGCTCGCGGTATCGGCAGCAAGCGCGCTCACAGAAGCGCCCGTCTGCTCATCCGCGAGGCGCAGCTCCGTGATATCCTCGGATACCAACCGGTCGATCCGTTCATCCAGATCTTTTTTGCTCTTGAACAGGATCACGCCGAATACGCATTCTGCGATCAGCAGTACCGCCAGCACTGCCGCGATCACGATTCGGAATTTTCCGCTGTTTTTTACTTCAGGCTTGTTTTCGCTTGGATCCATCATATTGTTTCCTCATCAGTCGGTCCGGGTATAGGAAGAACGGTGCGGAAAACCTGTTTTCTCCATATTAAAATATTCCTGATCACAAGTCAAGCAAAAAATCATTTTTTTCACGACCCTGCTTTGTTTCTGATATGTACGACCCGTATCAAGAAGAAAACAAGCTCACTATGTAAACATTATTCAACTGTCCGGAAGCATCAGGAGAAGGCTACAGAAAACAATTCCCAGCATTGGCCACTCTGACGCATGTAAATTCGGGAATCTCTTTTCGGCGAAACAGTGGAATATATGTTGCTATGGCAAAACCAAGTGCTGCATGAAGCCATATGGACTTCACTGACAGAGTCTTCATCCCTCTCCGCGTATCCCGGTGCCTATATCGCCCTGTGAGATAGGGCGTACTTCTCTGTACTTACTGCGGTTCGCCCGTTCTCCGGATACGCTTTGTCCGCTTCTGCATACTGTTTCGTTCTGCCTTTGTTTGCATATGAAAAGCTCCCTTCACGGGACAGCATTTTCTATACTGTCTCTCATGAAGGGAGCCGGTCAGGCCTTTACAGCCTCATTGCTTTTTCTGAACGGATCACTCGGCAGCGGGAACAGTGAAGGTGGGAATGAAGCCGCGCTCGACGATCAGATCATACACCTTCTGGGTGTAGATGCACTGCTCGAGAGCCTTGACGAAATCAGCCTCGGCGTTTTCGGGCTTTACGGCAAACAGGTTCACATAGCTCTCAGCGGCCAGACTGCCGGGCTGCTCAAAGTATACGGCATCCGTATTGGGGTTCAGATTGTTCAGAGCGGCATTGTTGCCGTTGATCACGGCGAAGGCCACATCATCGCGCAGGGAGGGAGCCAGCTCAGCATTGACATCACGGAACTCCAGCCCCAGAGGATTGATAACATCATACTTGGTCACGATGCTCTCCAGCGTGGTGCCTTCGGGCAGTTCCACCAGACCGGCATCAGCCAGCAGGATGAAGGCGCGGGTCATGTTGGTGGGATCGTTGGGGATGGCGATCTCATCACCGGCGGTCAGCTCATCAAAAGTGGTCTTGGTACCGGCATAGATGCCCAGAGGCTCAAAATGGGTGGGGATCACGCCTACCAGCTGATCAGCCTCGCCGACGGAGGCGTTGTAACCGGCCAGATAAGGGATATGCTGGAAGAAGTTGGTGTCCACATCGCCGCTGGAGGTGGCGGGGTTTTCCACCACATAGTCGGTTACGATCTGCAGATCAAGCTCATAACCGAGAGCCAGAAGATCGTCACGGATCAGTTCAAGCACCTCAGCGTGGGGGCTGGGAGTGGCGATCACGGAAATGGTGCCTTCGGCAAGGACGGCGGTGCAGCTGAAAACGAGTACAGCGGAGAGGATCAGGGCGAGCAGTTTCTTCATGTGGGTTTCCTCCTATTTATTTTAATTTGCCAGGGAAAACTTGTTCAGCGCAGCTTGTGGTTCGTCTTCCTGTTCAGGAAAGTGCCCATTACGGTGATGATCACCACAAGCACCACCAGCATGATGCTGGCCGCGTACATAATGTCGTATCTGTTCTGATTGAGGCCGTAGGTGATCGCCACAGAGCCCAGACCGCCGCCGGCCGCCGCGCTGGCCATGGCGGTGTAGGAAAGAATGGTGGTCATGCAGATCGAGAAACCGTTGAGCAGGCTGGGGATCCCTTCGGGGATAAGCACCTTATGAATGATCTGCCAGGTGGTGGAGCCCATGGCCTGCGCCGCCTCGATCACGCCGGGGTCCACCTCCAGAAAGCTTCCCTCCACGATACGCGCAACGTAGGGGAAAGCACTCACGATCAGGGGGAAGGTGACCGCCACGGAGCCGGTTTTTTTGCCGACCACTTCCTTGGTGACGGGGAACAGCATAGCCAGCAGGATCAGAAACGGAATGGCACGCATGAAATTGATGACCGTGCCCAGCACCGTATTGAGTATACGCATGGGGCGGATGCCGTTCTTTCGCGTTACCACCAGCACGATGCCCAGCATCAGGCCGATGATATAGGCGATCAGTGTGGAAACGATGCTCATGTACAGCGTCTCTCCCAGCGCCGGCCACAGGATGCGCCAGGATTGCATACTGACCTCGCCTGTCGTTCCGAACATCCTGCAGAAGAAGCTGTAGATGGCATTCACAAAATCATAGATCGGCTGCTGAAGGGTTTTCGTCCAAAGGTCATTGAAAGCATTGAAGGGAGACAGCCAAAGCAGCTGCCACCAGGACGCGTTTTTCATCCGGGCAGCACCTCCTCAACTGTCAGCCCCTGATCAAGCAGGTATTGCTTGATCCGGCTGCTCACCTCCGGATCCTCAGGCAGTTCCAGAATCATCTGACCGAAGCTTCTGCCTCCCAGGCGTTTCATGTCGGCAGACAGGATATTGACATCCACATTGCACTTGCGGACCAGATCGGATATGACGGGTTCATTTTGCTTTCCGCCGTCAAACACGATGCGCAAAGCGGGGATCTCCGGTCTGCCGTCATCTTTCACATTCTTGTCCTTCACGATACCGAACAGGCGCTTTCCCGCCGCCGATTTCGTATGTACGAATACCTCATCGACCGGGCCTTCCTCAACGATATGTCCGCCGTCAATGATGGCGACACGCGTGCAGATCTGGCGGATAACGGCCATTTCATGCGTGATCACCACCACGGTGATCCCCAGCCTCCTGTTGATATCCTGCAAAAGCTCCAGGATCGACTGCGTGGTCATGGGATCGAGCGCGCTGGTGGCCTCATCGCACAAAAGCACCTCCGGGTCGCTTGCCAGCGCTCTCGCGATCGCCACACGCTGCTTCTGACCGCCGGAAAGCTGAGCGGGATAGGCCTTTGCCTTTGCCTCAAGCCCGACCGTTTGAAGCAGCTCCATCGCACGCTGCTTTGCTTTGGCACGGGGCACACCGGCGATCTCCATGGGATAGCGCACATTTTTCTCCACCGTGCGCTGCATCAGCAGGTTGAACTGCTGGAAGATCATGCACACCTTGCGGCGCATGGTGATCAGCTGTTTCCTGTTCATCTGCAGCACATCCTGACCGCCGATGAGGATCCTGCCGCCCGTGGGCGTATCAAGGCGGTTGATGCAGCGAATCAGCGTGCTCTTTCCGGCGCCGCTCATGCCGATGATGCCGTAGATCTCCCCCCGGCGGATGGCCAGATCGATCCCGTTCAGCGCGGTGACCTCACCCTCGGGGGTACTGTATACTTTTTTCAGCCCCTGCAGCTCTATCAGCACATTTTCATCTGTGCTTTTTCGGGCTGCTTCCTGTTGTGCGGATTCCCTGCTCAAGTTCTTCTGCTCCCTTCAGAACAACGGCCGTTTGCCGCTATAAAATAAGCCGCTCGCGTTTGCGAGCGGGCGTAACATCAGATAAAAAATATCCCTGCCATGCGGCGCATCACAAAATACGCGGGGAAACTCTCGCGCACATGAACATTCGCATCATCATCTTTTTCACAGCGCCGTTCCCCTCCTTCCGCTCTACAGGTGATATGGGGATTATACCCGTTTCATATCATAATGTCAAGCGTTTTGTGTGTTTTTACATTGTTTTATTGCCGCTTTATCCGCAAAACAGGTCATTTACGCTTTGCGGCTGCCAACGCGTCCTTCATATAGGGCATCATTTGCTCCGCTATGTACAGCATGCCCAGATCATTTGGATGGATCCGGTCCGCCGAGCAGATATCCCTGTCTCCGTTCCCGAAGAAGGCTCCGCCGTCTATGAAGCGCGTCATTTTGTCCCCGCGTTTTTCAGCG
Source organism: uncultured Clostridia bacterium (assembly GCA_937886445.1). GTDB lineage: Bacteria > Bacillota > Clostridia > Christensenellales > Aristaeellaceae > ZC3RG03. Next base: position 15,352 of record CALGBY010000055.1, read on the forward strand.
TTTTCCACAGTCCTCTGTATGATCTCCCTGCGCTTTACAGCCTCTTCACCGTACCGGTCCAGCCACGGCCCGCTGAGCACGAGTATGGGGATATCCGGATCCTTTTCCCGTATGCGCAGGAAAAACGGCTCATGCGTTTTTTTCAGGTATTCGCTGTCCGGCGCGTTATAGTCATAATCCATCACGAACACGCTTTTTTCAAAGGTGTTCAGATAATCCGCCACAAAAAGCTCGCCCCGCGCCGAGCCGGAGAGCCCGAAATTGATAAAATCAAAATCCAGCCATCTTGAAAGCAGACACGGCCAGGCGTTTGAGGGCTTTCCGGCATGTGCGCCCTCAGTGATCGAGGAGCCGTAAAAGAGCACCGGAACACTGTATGTATAGGGCCGGGGCGCTGTTATGCGCGCCTGATCGGGTATGGTGACGGTCAGTTCCTTTACCGGCTCGTTCCTCGGCAGAAACACCAGCACGTCTGTTTCCGTCCCGTCCGTTTCAAACACCGCGTCCCCGTCCTTTTCACGGTACATATCTCTCGGCACGATCTGCCCGCGGTATCTGCCTCCGATGAACACATCGGCGCTTTGCGCCGCGTACAGGCTCATGCCGATATCGGGTGAAATACGTTCCAGTTCCATATGAAAGCGTATTTCGGCGGCGTCCGTCCTGAAAGCCAGACGCGCGCCCGGGGAACGGGTGTCCAGACCCCATTCCGTAACGCCGCGGAACATCCGGCATGCCAGCTCCGCGGGCAGCCGCTTCATTGAACCGTCCCTGCAGAAAAACGGCGCGCCGTATACCCTGAGCGGCGCTTCCCTGAACGAATATACGCTCATCCGATCGCCTCCGTATCAGGCAGGTCACTGTCCAGTTCCTTCAGCACCGGGTCATCCCTGTATCTGCCGCAGCCCACACAGCGCCGGTCGTTTTCACCGTTCTTTTCGCCGCAGGCACGGCACTTCCATTCCATACGGTTCCGGCATCCCGGGCATACATCCAGTGAGGACGGGTTCACCCTGCCGCAGCGGGGGCACTTCCACAGCCCGCGTTCTCCGCAGGAAATGCAGGTTTCGCTTTCGCAGGGGTTCATGTTGCCGCAGGAGGCGCATTTCCACGCGCGTCCGCTTTCATACCGCTTTTCCCCGTGCTCTGCTTTTTCATTTTCTTCCTTTACCTTTTTATCATCAGCATCACGGGCGGTCTCATACCTTGAGGAGAGCGTGATCACCGGCAGATTCTCCACACGCTCGGTGAGGATCTTCAAACGGCGGATGATCTCATCGTTGCTGTCCGCCGTGTCCTCGGCAGCCGAGATCAATTGCCCGAAGCCGCTCAGCAGCGCGGCGAAGGCGAAGGAAATGACCGCTCCGGCCAGCACCGTGCCTACCGCCGAAAGCAGACGGCCGGGGTCCTGCTCCGAAAACCAGCAGTTTTCATAGCAAAGCCAGCCGCACACGGCGCTGCCTGCCAGCATCAGTATGAAAAAGAATATCGCGATCCCCTTGATCTTCTTTCCGATATTATGAAACATACTTTCCTCCTGTCTGATCCGCATCCGGTCTGTCCGCGCGGCATGTCCGCTTCCGCATGGTATTATAATTCTCCCCGTGCTCTCCTGTCAACGCGGGAAAAGCTCAGGCAAATGAATGATCATATGTTTTGACAAAAAGAGAGTGACCGGCTGACTTCTGCCCATCACTCTCTTTTTACGGAAGGAAACTGTATTTATTCCTTTCCGATTCGGTTTTTCGGCACGCGCATAAAGATATGCTCTTCATCCTCACCGGCGGGATATGCCCCGTTTTTCAGCATCACCCGCTGAGAAGCGGGGTTGCTCTTCAGCACCCGCATATAGATCTCATCCTCCGGCACGGTATCCGCGGCAATGCGCAGCACGAGGCGCAGACCTTCCGTGGCATAGCCTTTCCCGCGTTCCGTATCCCGGATACTGTATCCGATATGCCCGGCGCCGTTTCGAAGCGCCTCCGTAAGATGATGTCTCAGCCGGAATTCGCCAACGAGACGGCCATCCGTCCAGAGATAATAATATGTTTCCGGAACGAACCAGTCCGGCATGTTTACCGGGTGTTCATAGGATATCTGCAGGGGCAGCACACGGTTTACATATTCGCTGTACGAGACAGCATGGAACGGGTTGGTCAGCCCGTTTTCGTCCGGAGGAAGATCTCTTGTGTACTGCCACTGCGCTTCGGCATCCTTCGTGTTGATTTTTCTCAGCTCCGTCATATCTCCGTCTCCTTTGCTCTCCGCAGCGGCCTCCTCATACTGCTTTACGAGAAAGGGAGGCTGCGGAAAATGCCGGACGGAAAGCTCCGTCCGGCACAGTATATCCGTTTAGCCGGCAAAGCTGATCTGGATGGATCCGTTGGAAGTGTTCACCTTCAGCGGTATCTCCCCCTCGGAGAAGGCAGGCAGGCTGTTTTTGCCGTTGCTGGTCTGAGAAGAGATGCCGTAGCGTTCCATCGACCCGGGCAGGGTACCCGTCACAGAGGCGTTGGAGGTGCGCAGCGTATAGGCGCAAGCGTTGATCCCCTCCGCCCGCAGCCCGCCGTTGGAAGTAATGGCGGTAAAGCCGGCACAGTCGCAGATCTCCGCCCGTACGGGGCCGTTTGAGGACTGCAGTGTCAGATCCCCCTCGCATACGCTGTGGGTAGCGGAGCAGCGGGCATTGGAGGTCACGGCCGTCAGGATGCCGCGTGCGCTTACATTATCCAGCGCGACAGCGCCATTGGAGGTTCTCACCCTCACCTCGCCCGCGTTCAGCCCCTGCGCGTTGATCGCTCCGTTGCTGCTTTCCGCAACTGCTTCGTTTTCCGCCTTCACATCGTTCAGCTCCGCAGGAGCGTTGGAGGTGCGTACATTGAAAGCATCACAGGTGAGGCTGCTCAGGCTGACCCTTCCGTTGGAGGTGTGTACATTCACATGCTTGAGCGCGCCTGTGTTTTCGGCAGAAAAGGCACCGTTTGAGGTGTTTACCGTCAGGTCCGCCGCGGCGTTTTCGGGCAGATACAGTTCAATATCGCCATGCGCGCCGCCGAAGATCTCTTTCCATGTCTTTCCGTTCAGAAGGTCCTGCAGGGAGAAGGAAACTCCGCAGCGGCTGTCCTGACCGCCTGTGAGCAGCAGCTCCCCGTTTTCGGCTGTCGCGGTGTAGGGGGTCTTTTCGCGGGTCCAGTACACAAGACGTATCGCGTCGCCCGCATGCGGGCGCACACGCACGGCAAAGTTTTTCGCGTTCAATGTGATCCTGCAGATCTCCGCGGCAGGTACGCTCATCTCCTCCTGCTTCCAGGTGCTGCCGTCATCTGTTTCCGCTCCGTCCGCGGCAGCCGGTTCCCCGTTCACATATTTCTGAAGGGTGTCCCGGGTATCGCGCAGGATGGGCTTCACAAAGCGCTTTACCTTTCCGGCCAGCTTTCTGATCGCCTCCGCCGCGTCCTCAACGGAAACACCGGGCTGTTCCTTCTTTTCTTCCGGAGCGTTTTCCTCACCGAAGTTCTCCGTGCCAGTACCGTTCTCCGGTTCCGTTCCGTTAACAAATTCCTCAAGATCATGCTCCGCGCTGTCCTCATCGCTGTCCGCGCGGACGGCTTCACGCGCCTCCCGGATGCTTTTCTTTACAGCGGAAGCAAAATCGGAAATAAACTGTCCCGCCTTTTCCGCGGCGTCACCGATGATCTTGCCGAAATCCTCCGTGCCATTCTCTCCGGACGCTTCTACCTGCGCGTTTTTTTCGCTTTCCGCGCTTCCGGATACCATTTCTTCGTATTCGCTGTTCATCCGCGCGGCAAAATCGCGCACGTCCTCCATGGCCGCGACGGCTTCCTCTTCGGAAAGCCCGCTTTCCATGCGGTCATCGATCATTTCCTCACAGAAGCGCAGCACGGTAGCTCTGTTTTCCTCGTCGCCGATAATAAGATTTTCCTTCAGCGCTTCCAGATATTCTTTTTCAGTCATTGTTCTCCTCCCTGATAAAACGGTAGATCCGTATGACTTCCTCCAGCCCGCTCATATAGGTCTCGATCTGCTTTTTTCCTTCTTCGGTGATGGAATAATACCGGCGCAGACGCGACTGATGCTCCACGCTGTATACACGCAGGCATCCGGCCGCTTCCAGGCGCCTCAGCACAGGGTAAAGTGTGGATTCGGACATTTCCATCACTTCTCCCATATCACGGATCAGTTGATAGCCGTAGCTGTCTCCTTTGGTAAGCAATTTCAGTACACAGGCCTCGGTCAGCCCTCTTTTCATCTGAGCATCCACAGGGGACCACCTCCTTACGCATAATACTATATACCGCATAGTATTGTTTGTCAAGCAATATTTTTGAAATTTATATTACCCATTATTTCGTTTACCCGAAAATGCTTATGAACATTCCTTTATCGATTCAGCCGCCGCTGCCGGCAGGATTGTCCGGCATACAAAAAGCCGGGCAGGCAGCGCCCGTCCGGCAGATCATCTGTTTATTCCCAAAGCTTATCCGGGTATCTCCCGCTTTGTCTCATCGCTTTCAGCGCGTCGCATACATCCTGCCGGTCCTCCCGGTAGGTAACACCGTACCATTTTTCATCGGTATCCAGCACCCTTACGGTCGCCTTATTCTCTGTGAGCAGCATATTGGGGATGAGCGGCAGGAAATATTCCGCCTTCAGCGGGTTCGCTTTCAGCGCCTCATCCAGCCACGCGGGGAAGCGGTTCTCCAGCTCATCGAGCACGCTGGGACGGAACCCCCACATATTCATGGAAACCGGCGTACCGGCGGGCAGAAAATGCCAGGTAGCGCCGTCATCCTCCGTATAGGCGGCACCGCCCTCTCTGGGCTCCACCCGGGTGCGCTCATGGATGCCGGTAAGGTATCCGTCCCTCTGCTCGCAAACGCCGCGCGCAACAGAGCCGTTGGGCGTGACCGTGTTTTCCACCCGGTAGCCCACCATCGCGTATTCATAATTCCCGCCGGGCGCGGAAAGGAAGGCAGCGATCTTTTCAAAAGCGCCGCGACCGTAAAAATCATCCGCGTTGATCACGCACAGCGGCGCGTTGATCTTATCCTTCGCGCACAACACGGCATGACCGGTGCCCCAGGGCTTCACGCGCCCCTCGGGTACGGCATAGCCCGCCGGCAGCGCGTTCATATCCTGATAGGCGTACTCAAGGCTGATGAACCTGCGCACTCTGCGCCCGATCCGCTCCTCGAACATTTCCTCGTTTTCCCTGCGGATCACACACACGATGCTCCCGAAGCCGGCCTTCAGTGCGTCATACATGCTGTAATCAATGATCAGATGCCCGTACTCATCCACGGGATCCATCTGCTTGAGCCCACCGTAGCGGCTTCCCAGGCCTGCCGCCATGATCAGCAGCTGCGGCTTTCTGTTTTCACTCATTTCTCTTTCCTCCGTTCATCTTACGGCATAGCCGGAATCAAACAAAAATTCATGCAGGGCTTCCACATTCTTTTCCCAGTCCAGCTGCACGGTCGCCATACCGGCATAGGGCTTTTCCTCATAAGCACCGTCGATCGGCATACGCATCTCTTCTATGGGCGTTCCCTTCATTTCCATCGCGAGGCGCAGGATCTCAAACAGATCGCCGCCCGTCACATTGGTGATCAGCGTATGATCCATCACGGTGTCGATCACTTCCCACGCCTCATCCTCCGAGATATCCGCGAAACGGTCGGCAATAGAGGTGAGCACCGTGCGCGCGCGGCGGGTACGGCCGGCATCCTGCGTCTCATGATGCACAACACCCTCCGCATCGGTATATTCATTATATACCTTGCGTATACGCATATAAATGACTGCGGCATAGCCGGGCAGGTTATAGGTGCCGCCGGACGGGATATCGATGCCGAAGGAACGCAGGCGCGCCGCCTCGCGGCTGGTCAGCGTGATCTCCACACCGCCGATCGCGTCCACAATAGCCTGTACCTGGGTGAAATCCACCACGATGTACTTTTCGATATCCAGATCAAAGTGCGTGTCGATCGTGTTCACTAGCTGTTCAATGCCCGCCCGGGCGCTGTCCTCATCTCCGTGCTTCAGCCCCAACCCGTCCTGCTGATAATAATAGAAGATATTGTTGATGCGGCCGTATTTGTCATCCCAGCGTTTGACCAGCATATCCCGGATGAAGCTGGTCAGCATGATCCGTCCGGAAAACTCATCCACCGTGACCAGGATCAGGCCGTCCGTATGGCTTCCCAGCGTTTTGAAATCAAACCCCCACTGATCGATACACACCATCAGATAGTGATGGACACCCTCCGGAGAGGAAGTGACCGCATCCCTGTCCTTCACGGGGATGGGGTTCGGCTTATCACTTGCCGCCAGGGTAAAGGCAGGCAGCAGCAGCACCGCCGCCAGCAGCGCGCACAGCGCGCGCTTCATTTTACTTTTCATTTTCATGCTCCTCATACTTTTCCAGTTCTACTCCCGTTTCCCGGAAGATTTCCAGAGAAAACGCGTCCGGATACCCCTGCTCATACACAACGCGGCGGATACCGGCGTTGACGATCATCTTGGCGCAGACCGAGCAGGGCTGGTGCGTGCAGTAGAGAGTAGCCCCGTCGATGGAGATACCGAGTCTGGCCGACTGAAGAATGGCGTTCTGCTCCGCGTGGGCGGCATAGCACACCTCCGCCCTCGTACCGCTCTCGATCCCCATCCTGCGGCGCAGACATTCACCGCGTTCCCTGCAGGTCTTCATTCCCGCGGGTGCGCCGTTGTAGCCGGTGGTCATGATGCGTTTATCCTTCACGATCACACAGCCGATCTCCCGCCCCGGCGCGAAGCAGCTGCTCCAGGTGCTCACCAGCCGCGCCATTTCCATAAAACGTCTGTCCCATTTATTCATTTCATTTCCTCCCTGTACAGACGCAGGAACGCGCGAAGCAGCTTCGCGGAGGCCCTGCCCGCAAGCTCCGCGCACCTCATGTATTCCATGCCGCTTCCCTCCAGCGTATCGGATACCGTGCGGAACGCGGCATACGGGATCCCGGCCTCCCAGCAAACCTGCGCGATGGCGCCGCCCTCCATATCACAGGCGGCGGCCCCGAACAGGTCCGCCAGACGGGACTTATCCTCTCTGCCGCACACGAAGCGGTCTCCGGTAACGATCGCCTTCACGGTGCTGTGGATACCGGAAAGCTCCGCCGCCCGCGTTATCAGCCCCGTCATCCGTTCGTCACAGGGGATGTGTACGATGTTCGGCCCGCTGATCAGCCCGACAGGATCGCCGATGGGCGAAGTATCGATATCGTGCTGCACGGCGGAGGAGGCGATCACGGCGTCCGCGATGCCGAGTTTCTCCTCCAGTGCCCCGGCAACGCCGATGTTGATCACCCGGTCTGCCCCGAGCTCCCGTATCAGCTGATACGCGCACACCGCCGCGTGTACCTTGCCGATCCCGCAGCGGGCAGTCACGCATTCCACGCCCTCCAGCGTTCCCCGGACAAAGCGTGAATAGCCGTATTCCGTTTCCCGCTTATCCGCCATGCTGTCAAAAAGTATACCGGTCTCCTTATCCATCGCGCCGATGATCCCAAGCATGCCGCATCTCTCCGTTTCCTATTAATATAACATTTCGCTCAAAGCCCCGCGCGTCTGTAATAGGCAATCAGGTTTTCACCCGCGATGCCGCATACCTGCTCCTCGCTCAGTCCTTCTCCGCGAAGCGCTTCGATCAGCTTTTTTACCCCCAGAGGCGAAGCCAGTCCCTTCGGCTTGCATTCGATCCCGTCAAAATCGCTTCCGAAGCCGATCCTGCCTTCGCCGCCCATCTCCAGCATATGCAAAAGATGCTGTACCACATCGCTGATCTGCGCTTTGCCCTGCGTAAGGAAAGCGGGATAGAAATTGACCCCCACATATCCTCCGGCGGAGAACAGCGCGCGCAGCTGCTCATCCGTAAGGTTTCTCGGGCAGGCGTGCAGCGCGTCGCAGCAGCTGTGGCTGGCAAGGGGCACAACACCCATTTCCAAAAGATCCCACACGCCCCTGCGGCTCAGGTGGCTGATATCGCACGCGATCCCGGCGGCGAGCAGCTCCTTTACAATACTCTTTCCGTCCGGTTTGAGCGGCGCCTCCTGGTCGATACAGGCCGGGGTGCCAATGCGGTTCTCCCAGTTCCAGGTGAGAGCTGCCATACGCACCCCCTTTTCCCGCCATTCCCCGATCAGCGAAGGCTCCTCATCCAAAAGATCACAGCCCTCCACGGAAAGCATGAAGGCACTTTCAGTACCGGTGGCCTCATCCGGGGAGAACACCTGCTTCAGCCCTTCCTCCTTCAGCTTTTCAGCCTCCGCGAGCATTTTTTTGTAGGCAGCCCGTTTGCTTTCGGTGTCATTTCTGCCGCCCACGAACATCGCCATCGTCTGAAGAGAAATGCCGGCCTTTTTCAGACGCGGTACGGTAATATCGGTCTTTTTGCCGGGATGCACCGCCCTTGAATACAGCGTATCGCAGTGTGTATCGCAGATGATCATTCCATACGCCTCCCCGCATAGCTTTCCATGATCAAGTATATCACAAATTCGCGTTTTGTGCGGAATTTTATCTGTTTTTTACAAATTATCCGTGTTTTTCCGGCTCCGCGTATGCGGATCTTCCCGCCTCCGGCGCTTCGGACGAAAATAAAGTATTACGAATGTTTAAAAAATGATATATCTGTATTGACAAACGAAAACCGTCCGTCAATAATGGTAAAAAGCTATGCCCTTTCTTTATTATAAGGAGCGAATTGACTATCCGCCGGCAAAGAAAAGGAGAAACGTATGAAAAAGAAACTGCTTTGCGTTCTGCTGGCCCTGCTCGTCATCATTGATTGCGTACCCGGCCTCGCGGAAACAGAAAATCCGGAAGGAACAGTATACGAAGCGGAGGACGCTCTTTTTGCTCTGCCGGAAGAGTCCGGCGTAACAGACACGGCTGATGCCCTCCCCGCTGAGGAAGTCCTCCTGACGGACATTGAAGAGGAAGCCGCCGCGGAAGAGGTTCCCGGGGAGACCGCCGCTCCCGAAGCCACGGAGGACGATACCACCGCGGACACACCCGCCGCTCCCGAAGCCGCGGAGGACGATGCCACCACGGATGACCCCGCCACTCCCGAAGCCGCGGAGGACGATACTACCGCAGATGCCCCCGCCGCTCCCGAAGCCGCGGAGGACGATGCCACCGCGGATGCCCCCGCCGCTCCCGAAGCCACGGAGGACGATGCTACCGCGGACGCCCCCGCCGCTCCCGAAGCCGCGGAAGACGATACCACCGCGGACACCCCCGCCGAGCCCAAGACAACAGAAGACGATACCACCGCGGATGCCCCCGCTGAGCCTGAGACGGCAGAAGATGATACCACCGCGGATGCCCCCGCCGAGCCTGAGACGGCAGAAGACGACGCCACATCAGACGGTGAGAACACAGCCAATATGACCGCGCCGAAGATCACCGTTCAACCTGTCAACTGTCTGGCGGCGATTGGAGAGATCGCTTCCTTTTCCGTTACCGCGACCAATGCCGTGAGCTACCAGTGGTATTACTCCACAGATCAGGCGACATGGAAAAAGAATACCAGCACCACCTCCGTTCACTCGGTGGAAACGACCACCACCCGTTACGGCTATTACTACCGTTGCGGCATCACCAGCGCGGACGGCAGCACAGTATACTCCAATACCGTCCGGATCATTCGCCCGGTAAAGATCACCTCGCAGCCTTCAAACAAGGTAGCCGCGCTGGATGCCGCAGTCACATTCAGCGTAAAGGCGACCGGCGCCGTACAGTACCAGTGGCAGTATACCTCCTCTGATACCTGGGTCAATGTAAAAAAGGAAGGCGCCGATACCGCTTCCCTGACGGTCACCGTGACCGCCTCCACCTATAAATACAAATACCGCTGCCGCATCAAGGATGCGATGGGAAACGCCACCTACTCCGCGGAGGGACGGGTCTATAAGCCGGTCAAGATCACAGCTGCCCCCTCTCCCGTATGCACCGCGTCAGGCAAGACCGTATCCTTCAGCGTAAAAGCCGAAAACGCAAGCGCCTATCAGTGGCAAATCTGTCTTACGGGCGGCTCCTGGGAAAACATTTCCGGCAAAACCGCCGAGACCCTGTCCATCACCGCGACCGCGGAAAGGATCAACGCGAAGGTACGCTGCCTTGTCTATAACATGGTAGGCAAGAGCACCGCCTCCGCCTCCGCCGTGATCTATCCGGCCTTCTCATTCACCTCCCAGCCCTCCAGCATCATTTCCACTGCCGGAAAGACCGTGACCATGTCCGTCAGCGCGGTAAGCGCGAAATCCTATCAGTGGCAGGTATCGGAAAACGACGGCGGCAGCTGGAGGACCACCACCTTCTCCGGCAACAAAACAAAAACGCTGTCTATCAAAGTCAAAACAGAAGGCTTCAACCGCTGCTACCGCTGTGCGGTAACGGATCAGGCCGGTGTTGTGCACTATTCCTCCACTGCATATGTGCGGCAGACATTCAAGCTGCTCTCCCAGCCGGCCGATATACAGGCGGAGATCGGAAAAGCGGTCACGCTCCATGTTTCGGCAAACGGTGCCGCTTCCTTCCTGTGGCAGTATAAGTCTTCTTCCTCCTGGGTCTCCGCGGCGTCCCTTTCCGGCGTGAGCGGAGCCAAGACAGACAGCCTGACCGTAACACAGTCCAAGACCCTTTCCGCCTATTCCTGGCGCTGCGTGATCACGGACTACACCGGGGCCACACATCCCACCGATGCTGTCGTCATCTGCCTGCCTGTCAATATCACATCCCAGCCCGTCAATAAAACACTGAGTGAGGGCGGCTCCGCCGTATTCACCGTGGTCGTATCCGGAACAGTCACCTATGACTGGCAGGTGCTTGTTCCCGGCAGCGCATGGAAGTCCACGGCACTCACGGGATGCAAAACAGCCTCCCTCACCGTTCCCGGAACGGCGGACCGTTTCAAATACAGCTACCGCTGCAAGCTGACCGACCCCGCCGGCAATGTCTACTACACCAATGAAGTAAAGATGATAGAGAAGTTCTCTATCGTCACGGACGCTTCCGATATATCGGCAAAAACGGGAACGACCGCCGTATTTACCGTAAAGGCCAAGGGCGTCGTTACCTACCGTTGGGAAGTCAATGTCGGTTCAGGATGGAAAAATTCACCACTGACCGGCTATAGTACCGCATCTCTGTCCGTTCCCGTCACCGCCGACCGGTACGCCTATCTGTACCGCTGCAAAATGACGGACGGAAACGGAAATGTGTGGTACAGCAATGAAGTGAAGCTGACAAGGCCGCTTGAGCTCGTCTCCCAGACCGCCTCCCAGACGGTGGACTGGGGCGCTGCCGTTTCCTTTACCGTAAAGGCAAACGGAGCGGTAAAATATCAATGGTATTACTATACAAAGAGTCAAACGCCCGCGCAGGCGTCCGCAAGCACCATAAGCGGTGCAAAGACGGCAACGATCTCCGTTACTGCCAATCAGGATTATCTGTTCGACCGGTACTGGTTCTGCCGCATGACGGACGCAAACGGCAAAACGCTGGACTCCGCGCCGGTATGCCTGTTCAGAAAGCTGAAGATCACCACCCAGCCAGCCGGTACCGAGGTCACCGTCGGAAAAACGGTAACACTGAGCGTGGTATGCACGGGAACAGGCCTTGAGTATCTGTGGCAATACAGCAAAAACGGCACAACCTGGAGCACCGCCAGCGCCCTCACCGGTTACAAGACCGCGAAGCTCTCCATCGGCGTAACAGACAGCAACTGCAATAACTACTACCGCTGTGTGATCAAGGGTGAGAACAATCAGAAGGTCACCTCCGCCGTGGCTCACCTTACCCCCGCCTGCACGATCGTAACACAGCCCGCGAGCAAGACCGCAGCCGTAGGCACTACCGTGTCCTTCACCGTAAAGGCCAGCGGCGTGAAAACCTATCAGTGGCAGGTCAAGGCCGACGGCGTATGGCAGAACACCTATCTGGACGGCTACAACACCGCGACGCTGCGTGTACAGGTGTTCCGCATCCGCTATCACTATTCATGGCGCTGCGTCATCACCTGTACAAACGGTAAAACGCTTACGACGAACACGGTGACCATCAGTGAAAAGTCCTCGTCCGTAACGGTTTCGGACAGCTCGAAGATCGTATACGATGTACCCGTGTATGATCAGGGATCGTACGGCATCTGCTGGAGCGTTGCCCAGCAGATGGTGGACGACTTCGCGATAGGTATCGAGCATACCCTCTCCGAAGCGCTGGACCTCAGTCTGGACCGCGCGTACGAGGAACTGGGCAGCAGGTGGAACGACGGCGGCAACCCGACGGATGAAGATAAAAACGATATAGTATGGGACAGTGATTTCAACATGCGGGATCTGTATGTCGATCTTGTCACGCACGGACCGCTCTACGCATCCTACGGGGAATGGACCAGCGACTATACAGACCGCGTAGGCGGTCATGAGCTGGTCATCGTGGGCGTCGATCTGGGCTCTAACAGGGTATATGTCAACAATCCCTGGGGCGTAAGCGGCTCCCAGAGCCAATCGGATTTCCTGTACGATTTCTATGACGGCAGCTATACACATGATCACACCGAATATGTCAGCGGTGTCGGCACCGTACACTGGGAGTTTGACTGCTACACCCATCTTGACGACTGAGTTGTAAAACCGGCCAGCCGCAAAACACTGAAATCAAAAATCACGCCTGCGCGTCCTGCAGGCGGCAGCGGGGAGAAGCCCTTCGGCCTCTCCCCCGTTTTTTATCAAAACCGGCCCCAAAACGCCCGTTTGCGCTTTGAAACGCCCCCGAAAATTGCTTTTTTTGTGTTTTTTGTGCTTTACAATAGCATCCTGATATGATATAATATTCGGGTGAGTGGGGCGTTTTTCGCCCGCTGGGGCAACAATCGCCGGATGGAGGAGATTCGCTTGCAGGAAGATATGCTTTCCCTGCTCAGGGCTCTGGCTCCGGAGCAGACGGAGGAGATCGGCCGGCGCGCTCAGGTGCTCACCGCCGTGGAAAGTCTGCAGCCCGTAGGGCGCAGGGCACTGGCCGCAAAGCTCAACCTGCCGGAGCGGGAAGTGCGCGCGGCAGCCGCCTCTCTGAAGGATCAGGGGCTGCTCCGTATGGACGCCGCCGGCATGCAGCTTACCGATAAGGCAAAGGATGTGCTGCCCGGCGCGCAGGAGCTGTCACGGTCGCTTTTTGGGCTGACCAGGCTGGAAAACGCCCTTGAGCGCCTGCTCGGGATCGCTCATGTGACTGTGGTCGCCGGCGATGCCGACCGGGATCCGCGTGTGCTGAAGGATGCAGGCAGAGCCGCCGCCCACCGGCTGCACCGCCTCATGATGAACGGGATGACAGTGGCCGTTACAGGCGGCAGCACGATGTACAGCGTAGCCTGCGGCTTTGCCGGATGCACGCCGGTGAATGTGATGGTAGTCCCCGCCCGCGGAGGAATGGGCAGTGACGCGGATACGCAGGCAAACGCCGTCGCGGCGGATTTCGCACAGCGTCTCAACGGGCGGTACCGCATGATCCACCTGCCGGATTCGCTCACGCCGGATTCGCTGGAGGAGATGCGCCGGCTGCCCGGCGTGGAGGAAGCGCTGGAGCTGCTCGGCAAGGCCGATCTGGTGGTGCACGGCATAGGCCGGGCCGATACGATGGCCGGAAGGCGGGGCCTTCCGAAAGAGACCGTGGAGCTGCTCAGAAAAAAAGGCGCCGTAGGCGAGGCCTTCGGAGACTTTTTCAATGAGAAGGGCGAAACGGTATGGCAGACGAGCACCGTTTCAACGGAGATCGGCCGCACAAAAAACACGGCGCGCATGGTGGCGGTAGCCGCCGGTTCCGCCAAGGCGGAAGCGATCATCGCCTCCGCCAGACACGAAAAGCATGATTCCCTCATTACCGATCAGGGAGCCGCGGAGAAGATCATCGCGCTGCTCTCCGAAGCATGACTCAGGTTTCAGGCCGAATGGCTATGAATACAAACAATTAATCAGAAGGAGCCTTGAATATGAACAAGATGACCATTCAGGACGTAAACGTCCAGGGGAAGAAAGTACTTGTCCGCGTAGACTTCAACGTACCCATGAAGGATGGAAAGATCACCGATGAAAACCGTATCACCGGCGCTCTGCCCACCATCAAATACCTGATCGAAAACAAGGCGAAGGTCGTTCTGTGCAGCCACATGGGCCGTCCCAAGGGCGAGTTCAACATGCAGTATTCTCTGGCTCCCGTTGCCCAGCGCCTCAGCGTGCTTCTGGGACAGGAAGTGAAGATGGCCAAGGACGTGATCGGTGAGGATGCCGACAAGGTCGTTGCCTCCCTGAAGGACGGCGAGGTCGCTCTGCTTGAAAACCTGCGCTTCCATAAGGAAGAAGAAAAGAACGATCCCGAGTTCGCGAAGAAGCTGGCCTCCTACGGCGAGATCTTTGTAAACGACGCGTTCGGAACCGCTCACCGCGCTCATGCCTCCACCGAGGGCGTTACCCATTTCCTGCCCGTATCCGTCGCCGGCTACCTGATCGAGAAGGAGCTGCGCGTGATGGGCGGCGCTCTGGAAGCCCCCAAGCGTCCCTTCCTGGCGATCCTGGGCGGTGCCAAGGTATCCGACAAGATCGGCGTGATCAACAACCTGCTTGAAAAAGTGGATGTGCTCATCATCGGCGGCGGCATGGCTTATACCTTCCAGAAGGCCATGGGCGGCCACATCGGCAACAGCCTGTGCGAGGATGACAAGATGGAGCTCGCGAAGGAGCTGCTCGCCCGCGCTGCTTACAAGGGAAAGAGGATCGTGCTGCCCGTGGATAACGAGGCCGGCAACAAGTTCTCCAATGACTGCCTGCACATCACCGTGCATTCCCAGGAGATCCCCGACGGCTTTGAGGGCATGGATATCGGCCCCGTCACCCGTCAGCTGTTTGTAAACGAAGTGAACCGTGCCCACACCATCATCTGGAACGGACCCATGGGCGTGAGCGAGTTCCCCACCTTCGCGGAAGGCACCCGTGCCGTGGCTGAAGCCGTGGCCAACAACAGCGGCATCACCATCATCGGCGGCGGCGACAGCGCGGCTGCCATCACCAACCTCGGTTTTGCCGAGAAGGTGACCCATGTGTCCACCGGCGGCGGCGCTTCTCTGGAATTCCTGGAGGGCAAGGAACTGCCCGGTATCGCCGCTCTTACCGAAAAGGAATGATCCGTTCTTCCCGCCTGAACCGCGGGGCAGCGGGTGTTTCCCGCCCCGGCCGTGTTCAGCGGATATATCGTATGTGAGCTTTCACGGCGGTGCCCCGTTTGCGGAGGCACCGCCGGAATATTTTTCCTGAAAGAGGTAATACACCATGCGTAAACCCATTATTGCCGGCAACTGGAAAATGAACAAGACTCCCGCCGAGGCTGTTGCTCTCATCAACGAGCTGAAGCCCCTCGTAAAAGAAGCGAAGTGCACCGTGGTGGTCTGTGTGCCCGCCGTGGACATCGCCCCCGTCGCCAAAGCCATCAAGGGCAGCGGCATCCGTCTGGGCGCCCAGAATGTGCATTTCAAGGCCTCCGGCGCCTACACCGGAGAGCTTTCCGCCGCCATGCTGAAGGAAGCCGGATGCGAATATGTGATCATCGGTCACAGTGAGCGCCGTCAGTATTTCGGCGAGACCGACGAAACCGTCAACCTGCGCGTAAAGGCCGCCGTTGAGGGCGGGCTTACCCCCATCATCTGCGTGGGCGAGCGCAAGGAACAGCGCGAAGCCGGCTATACCGATGCTCTGGTGGAATACCAGACCCTGATCGCCCTCACCGGTCTTACCGATGAGCAGGTCAAAAAAGTCGTGATCGCTTACGAACCCGTATGGGCCATCGGCACCGGGCTGACCGCCACCGATGAGCAGGCGAACGAGACCATCGGCGTGATCCGCAAGGCCATCGAACGCAAGTACGGCAAGCGTGTTGCCAACGCCGTCCGCATCCAGTACGGCGGCAGCATGAACCCCAAGAATGTCAAGGGCCTGATGGCCCAGCCTGAGATCGACGGCGGCCTGATCGGCGGAGCCAGCCTGAAGGCGCCTGATTTCTCTCTGGTAGTCAATTACGATAAATAAGCGCCGCTGTATGACATAAAAACAGGCGGTCCGGGATCATGCATATGATCCCGGACCGCTTATTTTTTTATCGCAGAAATTTTCTGTATAATTCCGTATAATTTTTTTAACAAAGCTGCAACAAAATTCCATCCTCATTCGTCTATATGGATGAGGTGATGAAAATGAGTATTCTGTACTCCGCCCGCCCGGATAAAAAGGATCCGGCTGTACTGTGCATTGATGAAGAAAATGAAAAAGTGACTGTAAACGGGGAAGCCTGCGAGCTCACCCATCAGGAATACTGCCTGCTCTGCTGCCTTGCCAAGGCACAGGACCGCATTCTCAGCCGCGATGAGCTGCTGAAAACCGCCTGGGGATATCTCTCCCCCGGCATGACGCGCACTGTGGATGTGCATGTGCAGCGCCTGCGCAGAAAGCTGGGAAGCACCAGCATAGAAACGGTATACCGCATCGGCTACCGTCTGTGCGTACTGAGCGCCTGATCATATACACGGCGGCAGGGGCCGCGCCCGGCAGGAAAGCCGGAGCGGCCCCCCGTTTTTCCGTTACGGGTATACCGGTTCAAAATCCTCCCGGCCGTGACCGCACAGCGGGCACACGAAATCCCCGGGAAGGTTCTCTCCCTCGTATACATAGCCGCAGATCCTGCATCGCCAGGCCACCGGCTTCTTTTCCGGAGCGGGAGCGGCGGGCTTCGGCTTCACCTTCGCGTGATAATCGGCATAGGTGAGCGGCTGAGCCTCGCTGAGCTTTTTCGCGGCTGTGATCTCGGCAATGAACAGCGTATGCGATCCCAATTCGATGATCTCCGTCACCCTGCAGCTGATCACAGAGCAGGTCTGCCGGGAGAAATAGGGAACGCCGTTATCGTCCCGCTCCACACCGGTGACGGTCAGCTTATTCGTTTCGCGTCCGCTCCGCATGCCGAAATGCCTGATCGTTTCAAACACACAGGTCTCATCCAGCACGGACAGGGTAAATACCCTCCCCTCCCGGATCAATTCGGGCGTAAGATTGCCGCTGATGCAGGAAACCGCCACCCGCGCCGGAGCATTGGCCACCTGAGCGCAGGCGTTCACGATACAGGCATTTTCTCTGTCTCCCGACTTCGCGCCAAGCACGAACAGGCCATAGGAAAGGTCAAAGAGCGCTTTGCTGTCGATCCTCCCGTTCTCCGTCCCCTTCGCCTCCGCCTTCACGGTCGCGGGCGGTTCGGAAATGCTCTCCGCCTCCGTTTTCACGGCAGGCGCTTTTTCATTTTCCGGGGCGACGATCTCGCTGCCGGAAAGCTCATTCGCAAGGGCCTCCAGCTGTGCCTCGTTTTGGGCATTCAGCGCGGAGCGGATCGTCAAACACGAGGATGTAAAGATCAGATCCCTGCAGCCTGCCAGCATCTCCTGCATCCTTCGCGCCGCGAGCGGCGCCCAGGAACCGTTTTCCGCCAGCGCCACCTTTCTATTGCAAAAGCCGTGCTCCGCGAGGCGGGATATAAAATCCCTCATAAAAGGGAACATATCGCCGTTATAGGTGGTGGTAGCCAGCACGAGCCGGTCGGTACGGAAGGCGGAGGAAAGCGCTTCGGAAGGATCATTCCGCGCCAGGTCAAATACATACACATTCTTTTCACCGCGGGCTCTCAGCATCGCGGCAAGCTTTTTCACCGCTTCCTCCGTATGCCCGTAAACCGAGGTATAGGCCACGGTCACGCCGCTCTTTTCGGGCGTATAGGAGCTCCACAGGTCATACAGGCGGAGGCTCTCCTGCATTTCATTTCCCGCAAGCACCGGCCCGTGAAGCGGGCAGATCCTGTCGATATTGAGCGCCGCGGCCTTTTTGAGCAGTGCCTGTACCTGCGCGCCGTATTTGCTCACGATGCCGAAATAGTATCTCGCCGCCTCATCCGCCCAGCCGATACCGGCTCCGGCCGTGCCAAAGCGGCCAAAGCCGTCGGCGGAGAAAAGCACCCGGTCGCCGCTGTCATAGGTCACGATCACCTCCGGCCAGTGTACCATCGGCGCGGCGATAAAGGTAAGCGTGCGGGAGCCCAGCGAAAGGGTATCCCCGCTCTTTACAACAAGCCTTCTGCTTTCAAAGGCACTGCCGTAAAAGTTTTTCATCATGTCAAAGGCCCGGGCTGAGGCAACGATCACGGCGTCGGGATATGCCTCCGCGAAGGCGGTGATCCCGGCGGAATGATCGGGTTCCATATGCTGCACGATCAGATAATCAGGCCGCGCGCCCTTCAGTGCCGTTTTTACACTGTTCAGCCATTCTGCCGTAAAGCGCGCGTCCACGGTATCCATGACCGCCGTTTTTTCGTCCAGAACAACATAGGAATTATAGGACATCCCAAGCGGCACACTGTACTGGCCTTCAAAAAGGTCGATCCCGGTATCGTCCGCTCCCGCATAAATAATCGTATCTGTGATCTTCATAGCTATCCTTTTCTGTTATTCATAATATCGGTGACCGTTTGAAAACCGGCGTACCGGTCCGCCCGGCCACCACCCGTATTATGCATTCTTTACGAAATTTTTTCAACAACAAAAAAACAGCGGAGCCCTTCCGCAGCTCCGCCGTGATATGAACTTATGTAAGTTTATAATGGTCTCGGCCCATTTTCAAACAGCCCCTCGGTACCTCTTCCGGAGGACGGGCCGTAAGCCGGATCTTTTCTTTCCGGATACTGATCAGGTGCTCTGGCGCTCCACCACTTTTCCGGGGTACACCGATACCTTCTCCGCTTCCCTGCCCTTCAGCACATCCATCAGCACCTCAACGGCCTTTTTGCACAGCGTCTCGGGGCAGTTATCCACGCCGGTCAGCTCAGGCGTGCAGGCTCTCGCCACCTCGCTGTCATTATAGCCGGTCACACACAGCGCGCCGGGCACAGACAGGCCGCGGGCCGCGGCGTATTTCAGCGCTCCGGCAGCCAGAGCATCCTCGCTGGCCACCACGCCGTCAAAGGGCCGCGCATAGGCCTCCAGCGCGTTTTGAGCCGCCCGGATAGGATCCTCCCCGCCGCCGATGCACAGCAGATTTTCCTCCTTCACGGTAAGGCCGCGTTTTTTATGGGCATCGCGGAAGCCCTCCATTTTTTTCAGTCCGCTGTAGGACGCGTGGTCATACAGGTATACCAGGTTTCTCCTGCCCCTGTCCAGCAGCAGGCCTGTCATGTTTTCCATTGCCTCCCGGTCATCACACAGCACACAGTACACATTGTCCGTATCCGTGCGGGCGCCGATCAGCACCAGCGGCACACGCTTAGCCGCCTCAGTGATATAGGCGTTTTTCTCCTCGTCCTCACAGATGAAATGGCTGCCGATCAGGATCAGGCCGTCCACATGCCTGGCCAGCACCGCCTCAATGCGGGCCTTTCGTTCCTCCCATTCGCGGCCTGTGCAGCAGAGAAAGCTGTCATACTGCTTTTCGCGCAGCTCCTTTTCAAGCACGCTCACGGCGCCGGCAAGATACCGG
Source organism: uncultured Clostridia bacterium (assembly GCA_937886445.1). Taxonomy (GTDB): domain Bacteria; phylum Bacillota; class Clostridia; order Christensenellales; family Aristaeellaceae; genus ZC3RG03. The sequence goes on from CALGBY010000055.1 coordinate 34,965, forward strand.
TCTGATACATCGGCGCACAGCAGGCCCACGGTGCTCATGCTGTTGAAACCCAGGCCTCTCGCGAAGGCGTTGGGCTGGTATGAGCAGTCATCCATCACCGCCTGCACCCGGCGGCGTGTTTCCGGGCTCACTCCGGGCGCGCCGTTCAGCACTCTTGATACCGTTGCCGTGGAGACGCCCGCCGCTTTGGCGACCTCGTAAATGTTCATTCCCATAATCCTTCCGCACCTTTCGCGTATCTTTTCGTTCCTGTCTGGTCAACTATATCAGTATATTATGAAATTTGCTTTATATCAAGTATTTTTGCTTTATTTTTTCCATTTTCAGAGAAAATTCCGGAAGATTTCTCCTGAATTTTTCATTCCGGACACACTAAAAACACACTTGACGTAAGTGCTTACACGCGTTAAAATAACGGCAGAACGATCCTTTACACAGAAAGGCGGCATCAAAGTGAAAAAAATCAATGAACTGTACAAGGTAACGGAACGAAAAACCCGTGTGATCCAGTTTGGCGAAGGCAATTTCCTGCGTGCCTTTGCGGATTATATGATCGATATCATGAATGAGCAGGGCCTGTTTGACGGCAACATACTGCTGGTAAAGCCCATCCCCATGGGCTCGCTGCAGCGTTTCCGCGATCAGGAAAACCTGTACACCGTTGAGCTGCGCGGCATGGTGGACGGCGAGGGAAAGCGGATCGACCGCGTTGTGAAAAGTATCGCCGGCACGGTGGATTGTTACAGCGAATACGACAGCTATATCGAAAACATCAAAAATCCCGATCTGCGCTTCGTGATCTCCAATACCACCGAGGCGGGCATCGTATACAGCGAAACGGATACGCCCGATATGACGCCTCCCTCCTCCTTCCCCGCGAAGCTCTGCCAGTTCCTGTACAGGCGCGCGGAATACTTTGATTACGCGCCGGATAAGGGGTTGGTCATGCTGCCGGTGGAGCTGATAGACGATAACGGCCATGTGCTGAAGGCATGCGTAGAAAAGCTGAGCAAACGCTGGCAGCTGGGCGAAAGGTTTGATCAGTGGCTGCGTGAAAGCTGCGTTTTCACCTCCACGCTGGTGGACCGCATCGTGACCGGCTATCCCCGCGGCGAGGATGAGCAGCTGTGGCAAAGCTGGGGCTATAAGGACGAGCTGATCACCACCGGCGAGCCCTTCGGCCTGTGGGTGATCGAGAGCGATAAGGACATCTCATCTGAGCTGCCCTTTGAAAAGGCCGGTCTCCCCGTTCTCTTTACCGATGACCAGAAGCCCTACAAGCAGCGCAAGGTGCGCATCCTGAACGGAGCGCACACCGGTTTTGTGCTTGCCTCCTTCCTGAAGGGTAATGACACCGTGGGCGAGAGCATGAATGATGACACCGTGCTCACCTTCATCAAACGCCTTGTATATGATGAAGTCATCCCCACGCTCACCCTGCCCAGAGAGGATCTGCTCTCCTTCGCGGACGCCGTGCTCACCCGCTTCCGCAACCCCTTTGTAAAGCATATGCTGCTTTCCATTTCGCTCAATTCCGTGTCCAAATGGCGCGCGCGGTGCATGCCCTCCCTGCTGGACAGCGTGAAAAACACCGGCCGTCTTCCCCGCTGCCTGGCCTTCTCGCTCGCGGCGCTGATCGCCTTCTATACCACGCCCGCTGACGGTGCCGTCACAAATGACGCGCTTACCGGCATACGCGGCGGCGGAACCTATGAGATACGCGACGGCAGGGATGAGCTGGCCTTCTTCGGCGCCCTGTGCGGATCAGCCCGCGCGGTGCAGGCGGATAAGGTGCTTGGCAATACCGCCTTCTGGGGGCAGGATCTGCGCGCGGTGCCCGGGCTGACCGCCTTTGTCACGGAGCAGCTTGAAAGCATCAGCTCAGCCGGCATGGAAAACACGCTGAAGGCCCTGCTCGGGCTTGAATAACACGGAGAAACGGCAATGAACGAAACCATACTGATAGCGGAAAACGACAGCGTGCTGGTGGCGCTGAGCGATCTTGAAAAGGGCAAAAGCTATGCGGGTGTAACGGCGCTTGAGGATATCAGGCGCGGGCACAAGATGGCTGTACGCGATATCAAAGCCGGTGAAAAGGTGATCAAATACGGTTTTCCCATCGGTATCGCCCTGTCACCCATTCCCGCCGGCAGCCATGTGCACACGCATAACCTGAAAACCGCCCTTTCCGAAGAGGCCGAATATATCTGGCAGCCCGCAAAGCTCCCCGTACCCGAAAAAAAAGAAGGCTCCTTTATGGGCTTCCTTCGCAGGGACGGGCGTGCGGGCGTGCGCAACGGCATATGGATACTGCCCACCGTGGCGTGCGTGAACGGCATCGCGAAGCAGCTTGAAAAGCTGGCGGCTCCCCTCCTCACCGGCAGCGCGGACGGTGTATACGCCTTTTGCCATCCCTACGGCTGCAGCCAGCTGGGAGATGATCAGGAAAACACCCGCAGGGTGCTGGCCCGTCTCGCCTGCCATCCCAATGCCGGCGGCGTGCTGGTGCTGGGGCTCGGCTGTGAAAACAGCGGCGTAAGCACCGTGCTGGAGCATATGGAAGCCTATGACCGGGAGCGGGTACGCTTCCTTGTCTGTCAGGACGCTGAAGATGAGCTCGCGGCGGGGCTGGACATCCTGAAAGAGCTGATCGCCAAAGCCGCGGCCGATGAACGCGTGCCGCTGCCCCTGTCCATGCTCACGGTGGGGCTCAAGTGCGGCGGCTCGGACGGGCTGAGCGGCATCACGGCCAATCCCGTGATCGGCCGGTTTTCAGACCGGCTGTGTGCCTGCGGCGGCACCGCCATCCTGACCGAGGTGCCCGAGATGTTCGGCGCGGAAACGCTCCTGATGGCGCGCTGCGAAACAGAGGAGCTGTTTCAGAAAACGGTGGAGCTGATCAATTCCTTCAAGCGCTATTACACGGAGAGCGGCCTGCCCGTATATGAAAACCCCTCTCCCGGCAACAAGGCGGGCGGCATCACCACGCTGGAGGATAAAAGCCTGGGCTGCACCCAGAAAAGCGGCACTTCCGCCGTAAAGGGCGTGCTCGATTATGCGCAGACCGCCGTTCAGAAGGGGCTCAACCTGCTGTGCGCCCCGGGCAATGATCCCGTTGCCGCAACGGCGCTGGCGGCGTCCGGCGCCCAGATCATCCTGTTTTCCACCGGACGCGGCACCCCATTTGCCGCCCCCGTGCCCACGCTGAAGCTTTCCACCAACACACCGCTGTATGAAAAAAAGCACGGCTGGATCGATTTTGACGCCGGGCGCGCGGTCTCTGAGGGGCTTTCACTGGACACGCTCGCGGATGAGCTGCTGCAAAAGGTGATCCGCACAGCGGAGGGCGAAAGTACAAGAGCCGAGATCAACGAATGCCCGGATATCGCCATCTGGAAAAAGGGCGTCACGCTGTAAAACGCGCGTACAACCGCGGAAAATCACTAAGGCAATACCGCACAAATGAGTTAGTACGATGGCGAGTGAATTTTTCAACAGA
>CALGBY010000056.1 GCA_937886445.1 uncultured Clostridia bacterium
ACCTGAACGGCGTGTTCAGTGCCAACGAATTCCTCACCCGCATCAATCTGATGAAAGCCTGGCAGCCGGGCAGCGACACCCCTGTACATCACGGCAAAAAGATCGTGGTGGTGGGCGGTGGTAATGTGGCGATGGACGCCGCGCGCTGCGCGAAACGCCTGGGCGGCGAGGTGACCATCGTTTACCGGCGCACGGAAAAAGAGCTTCCCGCCCGTAAGGAGGAAGTGGAGCACGCGAAGGAGGAAGGCATCGTATTCCGTATGCTGAACAATCCGCTCCGCATCAACGGAAAGGACGGCTGGGTGTCCTCCGTGACCTGTCAGGAAATGGAGCTCGGAGAGCCGGACGCCTCCGGACGCCGCAGCCCCGTGCCCAAAGAAGGCGTGCTGAACGAGCTTGAGGCGGATACCGTGATCATGGCCATCGGCACCTCGCCCAACCCGCTCATCCGTTCCACCTCGCCCGCGCTGACGGCAGACCGGCACGGTTGTCTCGTAGCCGATGAAAACGGAAAGACCGTTATGGAACGCGTATGGGCCGGCGGAGACGCCGTGACCGGCGCGGCCACCGTGATCCTGGCCATGGGGGCCGGAAGAAAAGCGGCAAGATCCATCCACGAATATATCAGAAGCAGGTAATAAATTAAGGCAATACCGCACAATTCGTCAGCACGCTGAACGGTGTCTTTTCCAACATCTTCATCTTGCAGAAATTTCGATTTACATTCAGTAAACCTTCAATTTCTGCAAGCGAATCTGTTGAAAAATTCACTCGCCATCGTATTAACTCATTTGTGCGGTATTGCCCTATATTTTATGACGATAGAAAATACACTTTCACGCAGTACTTCCAGCTTGTCAGGCGGTATACAAGGTGATACAATATCATGGCGGTGATGGGCACAAAACCGGCGTTGATGCCGAAGCACAGAAAAATGATTATTTGTTTCCGGAATGCGGTATGTTACAATGCGTATTGATCATTATGGCCGCGTTTTTGCCCGCGATATATTATCTCTGCCCGTTTCAGGCGGGAAAACTGAAAATAACCGAAGGGAGACAGAAAACATGCCTTACATCAGCACAAAAACAAATGTATCCGTATCCGAAGCACAGAGGAGGGAGCTGGAGAAGAAACTCGGAAAAGCCATTGAACTGATCCCCGGAAAAAGCGAAAGCTGGCTCATGCTTTCCTTTGAGCCCGAAACGGCGATGGCATTTCAGGGAAGCGAGGAAGCTGCTGCGATGCTGGAGGTAAAGCTTTTCGGAAAAGCCTCCGCCGGAGCGTACAGCGACATGACAAAAGCGCTTACGAAAATCATTTCGGAAGAGCTGCAGATCCCTGCCGCGCGTATCTATGTCAAGTATGAGGAATGCGCTGTATGGGGATGGAACGGAGAGAATTTCTGATCAACGATGCGGCACATATTACCGGAAATCCCATTAAACGGACATAAAGCATAAAAAGAGACCGGATTTCACCTGGTCTCTTTTGCTTTTGCATTAAATATAAAAACGAATACGCGCCTATATGTCAAAGCGTTTTCAGGTCGTAGGGGGTGGTCTGGTATACACAGTAGTTCAGCCAGTTCGCGTAGATCAGGTTTGCGTGGCTGCGCCAGGTGACCATGGGTTGTCTGGTGTCATCATCATCGGGATAATAGTTCTTTGGTACATGGATCGGAAGACCCGCGTTTTTATCACGCAGATATTCCTTTTCAAGCGTTCCGACGTCGTATTCACTGTGACCGGTGATGAAGACCTGCTTGCAGTTTTCGGTCACTGTCACATATACGCCCGCTTCGTCAGAGCTTGCAAGCACCGTCAACCCGGGGCAGGCGTCTATATCCTCACGGCGGACCGTGGTATGGCGGGAATGGGGCACCATAAATACATCGTCAAAACCGCGCAGCAATACGGAATTTTTCTGTTCCACCTTGTGTGGAAAGATACCGAACAGCTTTTCTGGCAGCGGATACTTGGGAATGCCGAAATGGTAATAAAGCCCCGCCTGCGCGCCCCAGCAGATGTGGATGGTGGAATGAACATGCTTTTTGGACCATTCCATGATTTCACAAAGCTCATTCCAGTATTCCACTTCCTCAAAGGGAAGCTGCTCCACAGGAGCGCCGGTAATGATCATGCCGTCAAAGTTTTCATGACGGATATCATCAAACTCCTTGTAAAATGCCAGCAGATGCTCCTTTGAAGTGTGGCGGGATTCATGGCTTTTCATCTTGATCAGCTCAATATCCACCTGAAGAGATGTGTTTCCGAGCAGGCGAAGCAACTGTGTTTCAGTATCGATCTTTGTGGGCATCAGGTTCACCAGAGCGATCCTGAGCGGGCGGATATCCTGCGTAAGGGCTCTGGTTTCCGTCATCACGAAAATATTTTCATCTGTCAGCGTTTTGCATGCCGGAAGGCTGTTTGGCACTTTGATAGGCATATCAGTTCCTCTTTTCGGATAAATCAGATACAGACCGCGTCCAGCGCACTGCGGATATCGTTGATCAGATCCTGCGCGTTTTCAAGACCGCAGCTCAGACGGACAAGATCGGGAGATACGCCGGCGGCGGCCAGCTCTTCATCGTTCATCTGGCGATGGGTGGCGCTGGCAGGATGCAGGCAGCAGGTGCGGGCATCGGCCACATGCGTTTCGATGGCGGCGATCTTCAGCTGCTTCATAAACGCCTCTGCGGCCTTGCGTCCGCCCTTTACGCCGAAGGATACGACACCGCAGGAGCCGTTCGGCAGATATTTCATGGCTCTTTCGTGATACTTGTCTCCGGGAAGCCCGCAGTAATTCACCCACGCGATGCGGCTGTCGGAGGAAAGGTATTCCGCAACAGCCTGCGCGTTTTCGCAATGGCGCTTCATGCGCACATGCAGGCTTTCCAGACCGAGGTTCAGCAGGAAAGCGCTCTGAGGGCTCTGTACGGAACCGAAATCGCGCATCAGCTGGCTGGTGGCCTTGGTGATGAAAGCGCCGCCAAGGCCGAAGCGTTCGGTATAGATCACGCCGTGATAGCTGTCATCCGGCGTGGTGAGACCGGGATACTTTTCGGCGTATTTCGTCCAGTCGAATTTGCCGGAATCTACGATGCATCCGCCGATGGCGGAACCGTGTCCGTCCATATATTTGGTGGTGGAGTGAGTAACGATATCGGCTCCCCATTCAAAGGGACGGCAGTTGACCGGTGTGGCAAAGGTGTTATCCACGATCAGGGGAACGCCATGCCGATGGGCTGCCTTCGCGAACTGTTCGATATCCAGCACGGTAAGCGCCGGGTTGGCGATGGTTTCGCCGAACACGGCTTTGGTGTTCGGGCGGAAGGCGGCGTCCAGCTCTTCATCCGTGCAGTCCGGGCTTACGAAGGTAAATTCGATCCCCATCTTTTTCATGGTAACGGCAAACAGGTTATAGGTACCGCCGTAGATGGCGGAGCTGGCCACTACATGGTCTCCGCAGTTTGCGATATTGAACACGGCATAGAAATTGGCAGCCTGGCCGGATGAAGTGAGCATGGCTGCACTTCCGCCTTCAAGCTCGCATATTTTTGCGGCCACGGCGTCGCAGGTTGGGTTCTGGAGCCTGGAATAGAAATATCCGCTTTCTTCCAGATCGAACAGCTTGCCCATATCCTCACTGGTGCTGTATTTGAATGTAGTGGACTGAATGATCGGGATCTGACGCGGTTCACCGTTGCCGGGCGTGTATCCGCCCTGAACGCATTTTGTTTCGATACTTGACATTGTCCCTGCTCCTTTCCGTGTGATTGAATGCAATATAGCACAAATGTATTCCAAACTCAATGGATGCGGAAAAAGAGTACAGCAAAAATCCGCACGGGGTGAATCTGTGTGAAATAGCTTCGCGCGGGTCATCATTTTTTCTGCCGACTGTAGCATAGCGGGCCGGAATGTGCTATGATAATATATGAAGTAAAGGATGAATGTGTGAACGGGCAGGATCAGGCGGCAGCGCGGAGGCGGAGCGGAGAGCGGGCATACCTGTCCGGCTGCGATAACGGTCTTGTCCGGTCACCGGTTCAACATATCCGCGGAGGGGTGCAGGAAATGGATCAGCTTACACGAAATGTGATGATGGCGATGCTTTGCGCGCAGCGCTACCCGTGGGAGCAGGGAACGGCGGCACAGGCTTTGTATGAGGCCGGTGAAAGCAGCGCGTGGCTTCAGATGGCGTATGATTCGGTCACACGAAGCCTGCCGGACGGTCGTTTAGCCATGCTGGGCAGTAGAGAAGCCGTGGCGGACCCGGCTTCGGCCGGGGAGGTGTGCCTGAGAGCCTATCAAAAAACCGGGCAGCAGCGCTTCCTGAAGGCCGCACAGGGGATGCTGGATTATCTGATGCACAAAGCGCCGAGAACGGATGACGGATTGATCTGCCACAACACTGTAAGCTATCATGAAGGCTGTACACCGTATCAGCTATGGGTGGACGCGATATATATGATGCCGCCGTTTCTGGCCGTTATGGGGGAGGCGGATGAAGCGATCCGTCAGATAAACGGGTATATCCGCCATCTTTTCTGTGAGGACTCCGGTCTTTTCTTTCACATCTATGACGCGGCAGAAGCAAAATTCATTCGCCGCGTTCCCTGGGCAACGGGCAATGGATGGGCTCTCCTCGGGATGACGCGAACGGCTGAAGAACTGAGGAAACAATCCAGGCCGAAGGATGCCGACGCGCTCTTTTGCAGGATCTTGACCGTGACGGAGGCCATGGCGCTTCTTGAAACGGAGGACGGGTGCTTCCATGATATACTGGATGATCCTTCCGCTTTCACGGATCATACATCAGCCCTGATGTTTGCCGCGTCTGTCTACAGGAATATCCTGAACGGTGTTTTGCCTCCGGCTTTCCGTGCGTATGCCGACCGGGCCGTTCTGGGAGCGGCAAAGGATATAGACGCGTTCGGTATCCTGCACAGTGTTTGCGGCTGCCCGGATTTCGTACGGCCCGGTACCTCAGTGGAGGCACAGGCGGCGTACATCATGGCCAGAGCCTGGCAGGAAAAAGCGGAATAGAAAGAAAGAGATTCGTTCAAATGAACTGAAGATCACCGGGCTTTGCTGTCTCAGTATTTCGGGAGACGACAGCCCGGTGTTATTATATCAGGAGGATCCGACGTTTGTTTTGCATACATGAAGCTGAAGCAGGAGTACCCTGATCGTTTGTGAACTCCGGCTTTGTTGCGCAGATAACAAAAAACCTGATCTCGACAGTACATCGAAATCAGGCTGCTGTGGCAGGGGAAGAAGGACTCGAACCCTCAACAAAGGTTTTGGAGACCCACGTGTTACCATTACACCATTCCCCTAGGCACATGAAGCATTATACACGAAGAGGATATTGTTGTCAATAGTTTTTTCGTGTGAAAACTGATCTTGGAAGAGACAAAATGATAGATGTGCTGATCGTAAAAAGCGGCATGTCAGAACGGGAAATGTTGCGGAATAACGGCACAGGGGGTATAATACCAGTGCAAAATGTTTGCTTTTTGATCGGAAAGGAGCTTTTTATTGAAGATAATTGATTTACAACGGCCGCTCAGGCAGCGTATATCAGCATTCAGACGGATCATCGCGGCGGCAATGATCCTTGCATTGCTGCCTGTATGGTTCCGGGCGGACGCCGAAGATAAAGCACAGACAGATGTGACGCCGCAGATGTTCGGAGCGGCTGCGGACGGCGTGACAGATGACGCGAAGGCTATTCTTGACGCGATCTGCTATGCCAAGGAAAACGGCCTGCGTGTGTTTTTTCCGAAAGGGATCTACGCGGTCAGCTCACAGGTGATCTCGGTAAAGCAGATGCCGGGTGAGGATGTGTATCTATACGGTGAGGGAAGAGAATCGCTGATCAAAAGAATGGATGAAAGTCTTCCGCCCTATAAGGGCAAAACAGTATGGGCCTGGCTGTTTTACTTTACAACGGATAAGAAAGCGGAGGGGACGGAATCCTGCAGTATCACGATCAGGGATCTGGCGGTGGACAGCAACAGAAGAAACCAGTCCGCTGCGACGGACCGCTATACGCATGAAGCAAGCGCGGACATGATGTTTCGCGCGACCTCGGCGGCAGGGTACTGGGTGCGATCGGTAGATATCGAAAACATGTATTTCACGGACGGTGTGGCTGATCACATCGATTTTTCGTCATCGGGCCTTGTAAAAATACATAATGTGACGCTGAAAAACATCGTTTGTGAAGGCAGAATGGGAACGCGCAACTGTATCGATTTTCCGGGATATATTGACGGAACTGTTTACGCGGAGGATATCATCTGTGACCGTTTTCATACGGAATATAACTCAGCACCGCTGAATGAAATGAATATCCGAATCAAAAACATGCTCTGTAAAGATTGTACGCTGGTGGGCGGCAACAGCAATGTGGAGATCACGCTTGAAAACGTGGAAGCGACGCGAAGATTTTGCATTGCGGGCTGCAAAACGGCGACTGTGAGAAACTGTACCGTTCACCTGACAGGGGAACAGAGCAACCATTACCTGATGAATATACGCACGAAGGACGGTGAAGAGGACCATTCCGAAAAGCAGGAGATCACATTTGACCGCTGCACTTTCATAAGTGAGGGAACCACATCGTACAAGGATGAAAAGGTCGCCCCTGCGCTGTATATCCGCAGAAACAGCAGTGTGCTTTTTTCAAACTGCGTTTTTGACGCGGCGGAGGATTATGACAGCATGGGGATCAAAAGCTACCCTGTGTATACAGATGGGGTGACGGATCCAAATTACCTTACAGTCGTTTTTGATAACTGCAATATATCCGGTCGCTTTACCTACGGGGTGATGGCGTACTCTGCCAATGTCATCATGAAAAACATGACCTTTGTGAACCGTTATCCGGCGTTTTTCCGTTGCGTGAATGATTATCGCTGCGCGTATCTGACCTTTGAAAACTGCGTGAACGCAGCCGAAAGCGGAGGCGGACTGTACTGGGAAGTGAAGCGTCATAACACGGAGGATACGAGAAAAACCGCATGTATTTCCGGTGAAATGATCTGCACGGAGCAGAACTTTGCGGTGCGTGATTCTGTTGAAGGTACACTGGAATTCAACACGAATCATCACTTTGATATGCACAGGACCATCTATCTGTCACAGCCTCTTGATTACAAGACTCTGAAAAAGCTGTACAGCGCCCGGGACAATGAAAATATCATATTGATAGCGGGTGATGAGTTTATCTATACCGGCGATGAGAAAGAACGGTATCCCGAAAAATGGATCGTGACCAAAACCGTAAAGGGACGGCTGAACTATCTCTTTCCGGATCAATGGGGTATCAGTAAATATATAGAAACCGAGGGCAGCGGTTCAGGCCCCTCGGGAGAAAGACCGAAATGCTATTTATCCAAGGGATTCCGTTATTTTGATACGGAAAAGAAGATCACCTATGAATACACCGGAAACGGCTGGAAAAAAGCGGAATGATATGAGTACGCATGGCTGTACGGGCAGGATCATCTCACAAAAATGCAGATAATTTGCAATGACAGCGCTGAAATGCAAAATATGCTTTTCATCCGGATGAAAATATGATACAATGAGAGAGTAAAAAGGGGGAGTATGCCATGCTGAGTATGACCGGCTACGGAAGGGCAGCGGGAAAGGAAGACGGACGCGAGATCATTGTGGAAGCAAAAAGCGTTAATCACCGTTTTCTGGATATTTCTCTGAAGATGCCCCGCTCTCTGTTATTTGCTGAGGACAGCGTGAAAAGCTATATCGCTTCCCGACTTGCGCGCGGTCATGTTGAATTGACTGTATCGTACCGGAACATGCGCGAAGACGCGTATGAGATCGTTCCCGATGAGGTGCTTGCCGGAAAATATATCAGCGCGATACGCGAAATAGGAACAAAGTACGGCATTGCCGGCGAACCTGACGCGGCATATATTTCTTCCTTGCCGGATGTGCTGAAGGTGAACGCTGCGGAAGAAGACAGGGAAGCAGTGGAAAAGCTGCTTTTGAAGTGCTGCGAAGAGGCACTGGATGAATTGATCGATATGCGCGTGAAAGAGGGCGGAAATCTCGAAAAGGATATCCTGCTTCATCTGGAACTGCTGAGCGGCATCAGGGATGAGATAGAAAAAATCGCGCCGGAGGTTCCGGCACTGTATCGTGAGCGGCTTCTTTCCCGTATCAGAGAGCTGGGTGTGGAAGCGGATCCGCAGAGGATCGCGCAGGAAACCGCATTGATGTCGGATAAATGCGCCGTGGATGAGGAACTGAGCCGTTTGTCTTCCCATATCGGCCAAATGCGCGGCGTGCTTGAAAACGCCGGTGAGACCGGGAAAAAGCTTGACTTTCTTACGCAGGAGCTGAACCGGGAATGCAATACGATCGGCTCAAAGGCAAATGACGCAAGGATAACTAACCTTGTGGTAAGCGCCAAGAATGAGGTGGAAAAGATCCGCGAGCAGGTACAGAACGCGGAATGATCCTGCCGAACGGGAGGAATTGTTAATGAAACTGCTGAATATAGGCTTTGGCAACATGGTCGCGTCTGAAAGGATAATTTCCGTGATCGCGCCGGACAGCGCGCCTGTAAAGCGGCTGATCCAGGATGCGCGTGACCGTTCGCAGCTGATAGACGCCACCGCCGGGCGGCGTACCCGTGCTGTGATCGTTCAGGACAGTGGGCATGTGGTGCTTTCTGCGATTTTGCCCGAAACCATCGCTTCCCGCGTGGGAAATGAATGAGGTGAAACAAAATGAGTGACAAGATACATGGGATGCTGATCGTTCTCTCAGGCCCTTCAGGGGTCGGTAAGGGAACACTGTGCAACAAGCTGATCGAGGAAGACGAAACGCTTACTTTTTCCACCAGTGTGACCACCCGTGCACCGCGTGATTACGAGGTGGAAGGAGTACACTATTTCTTCATTTCCGATGAGCGCTATGACGAACTGCTTAAGGAAGACGCGTTTGTTGAACACGCTACCGTACACGGACACCGTTACGGCACGCTGAAGAGCCAGATCGAAAAATCCCTCGAAGAGGGGATGAATGTGATTCTGGATATTGATCCGCAGGGCGCGCGTACCGTGATGGAAAAGTGCCCTGACTGTGTTTCGATCTTTATTCTCCCGCCGGATTATGATACACTGCGTCAGCGCCTGCACACCAGAAATACGGATGATGAAGCGGAGATCGCGAGACGCCTCGGAAATGCCCGCGGAGAAATAGAACAGATGCATCTTTATGACTACGCGGTCATCAATGATGACCTAGAAACAGCGTTCAGAAAGCTTCAGTGCATCCTGAGCGCCGAAAAACAGCGTACTGTGCGGTATCAACCTGATATCCGCTGAACTGAAAGGAGATATGAACAATGCCTATCAACAAGCCTGCAATCGGTGAACTGTGTGAAAAAGTGGATTCCCGCTATACACTGGTAGTGGAATCGGCTAAGCGTGCGCGCGAGCTGGTATCTGGCGCGCAGCCTTTGATCGATGCCAAGGATATGAAACCGGTCTCTATTGCCGTTGAAGAGATCAACCGCGGCTTGCTTACCTATCACCGCAACCTTGAGGATGAAGAGGAAAGCTGATGGACGGTGTACTGCTGGGTAAACATATCGTTCTCGGTGTAACGGGCGGTATAGCCGCCTACAAGGCCTGCGAGCTTACCAGCAGGCTGAGAAAAGCCGGAGCGGATGTGCATGTGATCATGACGCATAACGCTGAGCAGTTTGTGGGAAAGCAGACCTTTGAAACGCTCAGTACCAACCCCGTATGTACAGATACATTCAAGCGGGAAGCCGCATGGGAGGTAGAGCATGTCGCGCTCGCCAAGCAGGCGGATCTGTTTGTGATCGCTCCGGCAACGGCTAATATCATCGGAAAGATGGCGTCCGGCATCGCGGATGATATGCTTTCCACTACGGTGATGGCGGCCTCCTGCAATGTGCTTCTGGCGCCCGCGATGAATACCGGCATGTGGCAAAACGCGGCAGTACAAAGCAATGTTGCCCTGCTCAAAAGCAGAGGGATCCTTTTTGAAGGCCCGGAGGGCGGTTACCTCGCTTGCGGGGACAGCGGAACCGGCAGAATGAGTGAACCGGAAACGCTGTTTGAACGCTGCGTCTCAATACTGTGCACTGAGAAGGATCTTGCGGGGTTAAAGGTGCTTGTTACAGCAGGACCTACCCGTGAAGCGCTTGACCCCGTACGCTTTATTACCAACCATTCAAGCGGAAAGATGGGCTGCGCGATCGCGGAACGCGCGCACTCACGCGGAGCGGAGGTAACGCTTGTGCTTGGGCCTTCGTCCATAGCCGCTCCTGCCGGAGTGAAAAAGATCGATGTGGTTTCCACACAGGATCTGTGTGATGTGATGACTGCGGAAGCACCGGGGCACGATATCGTGATCCAGGCAGCCGCGCCTGCGGATTTTACGCCTGTCGCGTTTTCCGGGACAAAGATCAAGAAAGAGAAGAGCGATACCGTTTCCTTTGAATTCCGCAAAACACCCGATGTTGCGAAGATGATCGGAAAGCTGAAAAAGGCCGGACAGACTTTTGTGGGCTTTGCAGCGGAAACAGACAGTATAGAGCAAAACGCGCTGAAGAAGCTTGACAGTAAGAATCTGGATATGATCGTGGCCAATAATATATTGGAGAACGGTGCCGGCTTTGGTGTGGATACGAACATTATTACGATGTATACGCATACAGACAGCAAAGCGCTGCCCCTGATGAGCAAAAAGGACGCGGCAGATGCGATACTGGATAAAGTGAAGGAGCTGCGCAGCGAGAAGTGACCCCATAGAGGGTACGGAGAGCACATTGTACGCGAGAATCATTATCGATATAGTAGCCGAACAGGTAGATCGCCTGTTTACCTATCGCATACCCGATACGATGAAAGTTGTACCGGGTATGCGTGTTGTTGTACCGTTCGGGCACAGAACGCGGGAAGGATATGTGCTGGAGATTACCGAGACCGCGGATATTGACGAAGAAAAGATAAAGGCGATCGAGGATATCGCAGAAGATTATCCGGTGCTTCTTCCGCATATGATCCGTCTTGCTTATGAAATAAAGGAGAAATACCACTGCTGTCTTTGTGATGCGCTGAGACAGATGATACCGGCTGAGATGCGCGGTCAAAGGGTTCACGAACGCACGGAGGAATGTGTACGCCTGCTTTGCGGCACCGATGAGGCTGAAAAAAAGCTTGAGGGTGTCAGAATGACACCCAAGCGCAAGCTGATGCTGAGCGTGCTTGCAGACGGTGCTCCGCATCCGTTCAGCGAACTGCGTGTGATCATTCGGGATGTGCCCGAAATGGTGCGCTTTTTTGAAGAAAAAGGAATCGTTGAAAGCTTCAGCAGGGAGGTGCTACGTTCTCCCGCGAGGATGGATGAGAGCAGAAAAACAGAGCCCGAACTGACGGAGGAACAAAAGGAAGTGACCGGAGAGGTACTTCCGGCCATACGCGAAGGAAGAGGCTGTATATACCTTCTGCATGGCGTAACGAGCTCCGGAAAAACGGAAGTGTTTATCCGGCTTGTGAAAACAGTACTGAAGGAAAGCGGAAGCGCCATTATCCTTGTACCGGAAATCATCCTCACTCCGCAGATGGTGGACTGGTTCTGTTCCCGCTTCGGGCAGAGTGCCGCTGTACTGCACAGCAAGCTTTCGTCCGGTGAACGCTTTGACGAATGGCGGCGTATCCGCAGGGGAGACGCACGCATTGTTATCGGCGCGCGTTCAGCTGTGTTTGCTCCGGTCGATAATCTGAAGCTGATCGTTATAGATGAGGAACACGAGCAAAGCTATCAAAGTGAGCATACCCCTCAGTATGACGCACGTGAAGTGGCTGCGATGCGTATCCGCAATGAAAACGCCGTGCTGCTGCTGGCAAGCGCTACACCCAGCATATACAGCTATGCGATGGCCAGGCGGGGAGATTATATACTGCTTGAAATGACAAAGCGGGCAAACGGTAAACCGCTTCCCGAAGTGCATATTGTGGATATGCGCAGGGAGCTGGAAATGGGCAATAAAAACATGTTTTCTTCATTGCTTCTTTCCAAACTGAAGCTTTGCATATCAAGCGGGCATCAGGCGATGCTCTTTATCAACCGGCGCGGGTATGCACCGGTAATGAAATGCAGAAGCTGCGGAGCAACGCTGAAATGCTCATCCTGCGATGTATCCATGACCCTGCACAATGTTGACAATATGCTTCACTGCCATTACTGCGGTGACAGAAGACCCGTTCCGAATGTGTGCCCGTATTGCGGCAGCGCGTTTCTGCGTCCGCTCGGGATCGGCACTCAGAAGGTTGAAGAGGCTCTGCGTCAGCTGTTTCCGGATGTGGGGATCGTAAGGATGGATGTGGATACCACTCAGGAAAAGAACGCATATATTGATCTTTTGAATACTTTTCGTTCCGGCAAGGCAAGGATCCTTCTCGGAACACAAATGATCGCGAAGGGGCTTGATTTTCCGGGAGTCACGCTTGTCGGGGCGATCCTTGCGGATATGACGCTTGAATTGCCGGATTACCGTTCTCCGGAACGCACCTATCAGCTGCTGGTACAGGTGGCAGGCAGAGCCGGAAGGGCGGATGAAAAGGGCGAAGTGGTGATCCAGACATACAAACCGGAGCATTACGCGATCGCCGCAGCCGCGCAGCAGGATTACCGCGCTTTCTTTGCTGATGAATTTGCAAGACGGAAAAAGGATCTTTATCCGCCTTTTACCAGTATGACCCGATTGCTTTGTGAAGCGGATGACGAAGAGACTGCTGTAAAGACCGCGATGAAGCTTTGCGAAAGGATCGAAAAGCTGTCTGAGGATAATCCGAAATACAAAAAACGGCTGCTGTATGTACACTGTGATAAATCACCGATCTCGTGCCTGCGGGGAAAACACCGTGCACAGGTGCTGATGAAAATATTGAATCATCCTGAGAGTGAGCCGATAAGGGAGTTCTGTTCACAGCTTGCGCGGGAGGAATGGCCGTGCCGTGTATACTGTGAGTTCGATCCGGCAAATCTGGCGTAGCTTTATGATCGCTTTATTGATGCACCGCATAACTGTTTATCGGTGTATTGCGTGTGACAGGAAACCTGAAGATGAACAGAACCTATATAGCAATTGATCTGAAATCGTTCTACGCGTCTGTGGAATGTGAGGAACGCGGACTGAATCCGCTGGACGCTCTGCTGGTGGTGGCTGATGAAAGCAGAACAGATAAAACGATCTGTCTGGCGGTATCTCCTGCGCTCAAAGCATATTCTCTCCCTGGCAGGGCACGGCTTTTTGAAGTAAGGGAAAAACAGAAAGAGGTAAATGCCGCCCGAAAAGCAAAAGCACCGGGAAGGCAGTTTTCGGGAAGCTCATATTTGCAAAGCGAATTGCAGGCGGATCCCTCACTTTCTATGGATATCATAGCCGCACTGCCGCGCATGCGGAAATACATGGAAGTAAGCAGAAGGATATTCGGCCTTTATAAGCGATTTATCTCTCCGGAGGATATCCATGTATACTCGATCGATGAAGTATTCATTGATGCCACAGGTTATCTTGAACACAGCGGAATGTCCGCGAGAGCATTCGCGCTGAACCTTGTCCGAAAGGTACTGGAGGAGACAGGAATCACGGCGACCTGCGGAATAGGTGAGAACCTGTATCTCTGTAAGGTAGCAATGGACATCGTGGCAAAGCATATGCCGCCGGATCAGGACGGGGTGCGTATTGCGGAACTGACAGAGCAGGATTACCGTGAACAGCTGTGGTCTCATCGGCCGCTCACTGATTTCTGGCGTATAGGCCCGGGCATATCGGCTAAGCTTGAAAATATCGGTCTGTATACGATGGGGGATATCGCTCTGTTTTCCCTGACGGACGGGGATACGCTCTACCGGCTGTTCGGCATAAACGCGGAATTGCTGATCGATCACGCGTGGGGCTGGGAAAGCTGTACGATCAGGGATATCAAGGATTATTGCCCGGAAACAGAAAGCCTTTCCTCGGGGCAGGTCCTTTCATGCCCCTATCAGCATGAAAAGGCATTACTGGTACTTAAGGAAATGGCTGACGCACTGGCGCTTGCGCTGGTGGAAAAGAGAAAGATCACACAGCTGATCAGCTTGACTGTATGTTATGATGTGGTCAATCTTGAAAAACACGATGGTGCCAAACTATACAAAGGCCCGGTGGAAACAGACCGCTACGGCAGAAGAGTACCAAAGGCTGCACACGGCAGTATTCGCATAGGCAGAAGCACTTCGTCTTCGCGTCTGATTATATCCAAAACAGCGGAATTATTCGAAAACATCACCGACAGGGAGCTTTTGATACGTAGGATCTATATTTCTGCGGATGAGCTTGAAAGCGAGGCGTATGAAAAGCATTTTCCGGAGCAGGAACAGACAAGCCTTTTCTGTGACCAGAATGAACTGGATGAGATGCGTCAAGCGGAGAAAAACAGGTCAGAAAAGGAAAGAAAACTGCAGCAGGCTGTAGTGAACCTGAAAAATCGTTTCGGAAAAAACAGTGTACTGAAAGGAATGAACCTGGAGGAGGGTGCGACCGCGGCAAAAAGAAATGATGAGATCGGCGGTCACAGGGCATGAATTCTATGGAAAACATGAATACGGGAAATGACAAATACAAAAGCATTTTACATATAAAAAGGCCTGAACCTTCTCCCCATCATCCGCGCATGCCTGTTTCTGCACGGGCGGCGCAGTTTGCTCCGTTTGCCGCGTTGACAGGATATGAGGATGAAATAGAAGAAGAAACAAGAGAAACAGAAGAGAAGAGAGAACCGGCTGAGGATATCAGGGAAGAAACTGAAAAAGCACTTAAGCTGATATACAGCGGAAAGCTCGACGGAATACGCATGAGGGTAACCTATTTTGTGCCTGATCCGCTGAAACGAGGCGGTGAATATAAAACAGATACCTTCAGTCATGCATCGGTCGACATCAATAAAAGACTGCTGTGTATTGAAAAAGGGAAGAAGATCTCATTTGATGATATTTTTCAGATCTTTTACGCCGATGGAGTAGAATTTATATGATATAGTAATATTTGCCGTACGAACCGACAGACAGAACGGTATTGCTTCATATATGCACAGGAACGCATTGCGAAATGAAAACGGTACAGACTGCCGCAAAGGAGCCTGTACCGTTATTAGGGTGTGTCTCTAAAATGAGGAATGTGCAGTTTCAAGCAGATTTTTCGTCAGCTCAAGGCGAAGAACCGGAGGTTTACTGGAGGTAAATCGAGGTTCGACAACGCAGAAATGACGGAAAAGATGCTGAAAATGCATCGTTTTGAATTTAGAAACACACCCTAGTTCAGCTATTTCCCGATCGATCTCAGGAACTTTTTCTGCAGACTGTTTTCTCCTACCTGCATCAGTTCAAGCTTAACGCCATCGGGGTCATGCGTCCAGCATTGCCAGTTGCCGTCTCCGCCCTTCTTGGGGGCATCATCCTGCGGAGCACCGGTTTCCACAATGCGCTGCCAGGCTGTGTGAATGTCATCAACCTCAAGACACAGGTGGAAAAATCCGGCGTTTTCATCTCTGTAAGGAACCTGCTTTACAGCACCGTAGAAAAGCTCAACAAACTGATCGCCGCCGGCGTACATATAAACGATCCACGGAGCGCCGGTATCTTCACGGGGGATCTCAAAGGCCTTCTGAAAACCGAGCGTTTTTTCATAAAACGCAACGGTCGTTGCCATATCTGTTACATTGAACGCGCTGTGACCGATTCCTTTGATCATAAATATCACCTCTTTGAATATTATTGTGTGCGGTTTCGTGCTTATGGGTCTGCGCCCGGATGGGTGCAGATCTTTGCTTGAAGTCAGCCTTTATTGCTGCGCAAGTGTATCGAAGGAGAACCTGTCCTCCCAGTGACGGTGCAGAGTGAATTCATAGGTAAGATCGGTAATGCTGTAAACGACAGACCACTGTGTATTGCTGATGATGCTTTCAGGATTGGGAGCGGTGGAAGCGGCTTTGAGACAATCCCATGCGGTTTCCTTTTCGGCGGCACTGCCTGCTGTGTCCATTACGGCCTCCGCCTTGTCTCTGCGTTCCTTACCCTGTCCGTAAATACCGTTGGATTGCCCGGAAATGATCCTGTCTTCATACATGGCGAAATAATTTGTTATGGTTCTGAGCGGTGTAACGACCATCGGACGGTCTGCCTTTTCACAATCCCATTCAACCACACGGCCGTCGCCGGAAGCGTCTGTTATATAGTAGTGATAATCCCTTCCGGAGGTGGCTATATAATCATACTGAGAAATCAGGTCGATCGCTTCCTGCGTGGTGGCACAGCGGTCCAGCACCAAGCGGATCAGGATAGGGGTGGTGAGCTTGGGTTTTCCGTTATTCTGATGCGTAGGCTCACTGGGCAGAGTCAGAACGGCGATCGCAAGACCCTTCTCATTCATGCCGTCAAGCGGGATCAGGGGCGCAGCAAGGCTGGCAGCCATATTTGCTTCTGAAGCGAACGGGTCACTGAAGCCGAGGTTACTGAGCGCTGAGAAGCATACGGAATCGTAGCCGTTTTCCGGATGGCAGAAGCACATCATAGCGGATGTGTCAAATTTGAAATCATAATTTCTGCCCATGTATACTTTTCCGTCATCTGTTTTCAGAGTGAACGCGGTACAGCCGAAATTGGGCGCTTCGATCTGTACCGGTACGCCGGGAAGCGCTTCATTCAGAATAAGCGACACCATTTCCTGATCGGTAATATCGCCGGCCGGTGTGAGATGATCGATATTGTAATCATAAAACACTTCCATCGTATAGAGATTCAGACCATCGTCATAACCGGAAAGCTTCTGTACCGTAGCGAGTGTGCGTAGTCTTTCCTCTGAAAGCAGAGGCTTGTTTTCTTCGGCAAAAGCGGAGAGAGAGCTGCAGAGGAATATCAGAGCGGCGATCAATGTAAGACATTTTTTCATAAAATGCACTCCTTTCCGTGCTGATCATGATGATTAATTATAGCATAGATATGGAGAATTTCAAGAAAAATATAAAGAACATACAGCCGAAACCGAAGGAGATACAGCAGCAATCCTAAGAATGATAATTTTCAAAACTGATATAGCACAGCAAAAGAGCATTTTGTCCCTTTTCATTGCTTATGAAATGGCATATAATAGGCGTGTTCGGTCAACCTTGAGTACATTGTGCCGGAGGTAATCTGTATGGTGTGGTGGATTATTGCTGTGTTTTTTGCCTTTTTGGTAAAAGGAATATGCGGTTTTGCCAATACTCCCGTAATGACATCCATTCTCACGCTTTCCGGAACATTGAACAATGTGGATATATCGCCTGTAGACCTGCTGATCGGCTATCCCGCGAATATTGTGATGACCCTGCGTGAAAGAAAAAGCATCAGGTGGAAGGTTTGTCTGCCGCTGATCATTCTTGTGATCGCGGGAAGTATTCCCGGAGCGATCTTTCTCAAAAACGCGGATACAGGGCTGATCAGGATCATTTTCGGCTTTGCGGTGATCCTGATCGCGATAGAGATGCTGCTCAGACTGTTTCTTCCGGGTAAGATGAAGGAAAGCAAGGTACTGCTTTTGCTGATCGGGCTCATCAGCGGCATTATGTGCGGTCTGTACGGAGTCGGCGCTTTGATGAGCGGATATATCAGCAGGGTGACCGAAGATACAAAGCAGCTCAAAGCAAATATCAGCTTTGTCTTTCTTTCTGAAAATACGGTTCGTCTGGTCACATATCTTGCAGCGGGAATCATAACAGCGGCTTCGGCACTTACCGCTCTGAAGCTGCTCCCGGTAATGCTTGCCGGGATGTTTTCCGGAATGTACATAGGCAAAAAGATACCGGAAAAACCCGTAAAGATCATGGTAACGATCATGCTGATGGTCACAGGAGTTATTCTGATATTGAACAGCATATAATAAAAACGGGCAGCTGCCCGTTTTTATGTGTGTTCAGTTGTCCTTTATTTCCTTCCTGCGGCGCGTTTCCTGCTCTTCCTCAGAGAGAGGATGTTCCACACCGGCAGCAACAAAGGCGAGATCGTCATCGCTCATCATAGCGGGATATCTGCTTTCGGCTTCCTTCATCATCTTTTCTATTTCCTTGTTGCCGCTGAAGGATTGAAAATCAAACAGCTTTTTCAACTTCTTTTCCATCATGATCTTCCTTTCTGATTATCTTTTTCGGAATTGTTTTCTACGGTATGTTCCGTAATATGATACGAAAAAATCGAAGACAGGTCTACTGTTTTTTAAATATTCATCAGATTTTTCAACTGGTCCAATGCTTTCTTGTGCAGTATTTTCGCATAGCTGTAGGAAATATTCATCCTTTCGGCGATATCCTTGAGCGTATTATGCCCGTAATACTGAAGCAGGATCAGGTCACGGCAGCGTTCATCCAGCATCTTGAGTGCGTTGGCAAGCTCGCCGAGCGTTTCCTCGTTGCAGACGCTGTTTTCGATATCGCTTTCATCGCGTATTTCCTCGTCCAGTTCCTCGGATACATGACGAGTACGGAAATAATCATAAAGCGTATTTCTTGCAATGGTATAGATCCATGTGGAAACAGAAGCCTTGGAATCATCAAAGGTATCGGCCTTTTTCATCAGCTTCATGAAAACATCACTGCAGAGATCCTCAGAAAGATCTCTGTTTGATGTTTTATAGTAAAAATACCGCAGGATCTTGGGCTGATATTCCATATAGATCCTGTTGATCTCAAACTCTGATAACATACCTGCCTCCCTCATACATGTTACCGTATTTTCTCATATACAGGCTGTAAGGTCAAGAAAAATTATTTCGGTGACGGGGAAACCGCATCAGCGGCGGAAGCATTGTGCGGTTCTTTGCTCATTGTGCGGAAACGGCCGGGGGTGATTCCCTTGAGACGCTTGAAATCTTTGATCATGTGACTGCAGTCGGCATAACCGGTTTCGGCACTGATATAGGTGAGATCCGCATTGGTGAATAAAAGATAATGTTCCACCTTGGCAACACGTACGGATGAGATATATTCCTTGCAGCTGATACCGTAGATCTCCTTGAATTTTTTCGCGAAGCCCGGATAACTCATTCCGCAGAATTCCGCCAGATCTTCAACACGAAGCGCGTCACGGATGTGACGGTCGATGTGTGCCGTGATGGAATCCACAGACGCGAGCAAATCGGATTGATAGATCTTGTTCTGTACCATAAACCCTTCCTGCATCCAGAAACGGATAATACGGGTGCAAAGGATATAGAGCCAGGAACGGATCATGATATCATAGCCGTAGGAACGATCTTTATATTCATACAGACAGCGATGCACTGTTTGAGGGATCTGCAGTTTTTTTGAGTTCTTTACATTGAAATGGACAGGAAGATTTTTCTGTTCGGCGTCCAGAAAGATGCTTTTGATATTCGGCGCATAGGAAGGAGCGTAGGTCAGTTGATTCATGTCCATTTTGATGACCGTATATTCCACATCACCGCCGTCTGAATGGATGGAGTGGGCGACCTGAGGACAGATAAAATACGCTTCACCTGGGTGTATAGGGATGGCATCTGTATCTTTGCCGGAGATCAGAAGCGTACCCTTTTCCGCGAGAATGACCTCAGCAAAATAATGCCAATGCACCTCAATGGGAAAGGGTTTAGTCATAGAATCATAGGTGAAGCATTCAAAAGGGAGACACAGTGGATTGGAAGGTTCGTAATTTTCCTGCATTGCCATATCGCTTTTCATTCCTTATCAGAATAAATGATCAACGCGCAGCCTACTTTCAGCTCTCCGGCGCTGTCTGTTGTGTTGGAAACCGCACGGAAGCCTTTGCCGCGGGGAAGGACGAGCGTGGACGAAGTGGCTCCGTCCAGATTTACCGCGTACTCTGCTCCGAGCATTTTCATGGTTTTAGCCAGTTCATCGACCGTCATTCCCGAACTGCCGGGACGGTTGCCTTCTGCAAGAAGGATGAACCAGGTACCGTCTGCACGCGTCCCTGCTGCTGTACGCGCGTGACGAGCATCATAGAAGTAAGAAGCGTCATCCAGGCCGACTTTTTGCCATGAGCAGATCTCTCCTGCGTAAACCAGCTGCGGACCGCCGTCCGGTCTGCCGCCGCCGGTCATCGCGACTGCACCGTCAAAAAGGGGAGAGGTATGACAAGTTACGGAAATCATATCTCCTTCCCGAACAGATGTGATTTCAGGAACTGAGCCGGGGGCGAATGAGAGAACAGCCTGCCCGGGAAGAATCTTCATATCTCCGGCGAATGAAATCCCTTCGACCGTTCCGCTGACAGTGCTTCCTGTTGACAGCTGCTCCGATGGTGTAAAGAGAAGCTCCGTGCCTCCGGCAGGAGTGCGCGTTGACGATGAATAGTCGTCGGTATAGAGCACGGCGGTGTTGTCGCTGCGTGCCGCGGAGGCATTGGCCGGAAGGGAGGTACCGGACGGAGAATCGGCTCTGGGGGCATTCAGCGCGCTGATATTTCCCTCCAGCAGACAGCTGCCGTTTCTTTCGACAACATATGTGAACACAGCTTCAGGATTTCCGATGATCGCGGTACCGTCTTCTCTGATGCCGAAACAGATGCCGTTATCAAATTCGCCGGCTGTTATCCATCGCCCGTCGCTCATTGTCCAGCCCAGAGGCCCGCCGCTCGCGGTATCGAAAAAATCGCCGTTGACGGCAGCAAGGATATTTTCTGCTCCGCTTTGTTCGCACAGCTCGGAAACCTTCATTCTCGAAGCGTGTACATGACCGCTGCGCGTCTGTACGCAGGCATGAAGGGAAGGGGAGGAATGCGGATCCGCTTCAAGCAAAAAGATCCTCTGGGGTTTGAGACCTGTATCCGGAAGGGGAGAAAGAGCATAGGAAAGGACACGGATCCCGCTGTTCCATCCTGTATCGGAAAGAAGGGAGCACTCATAGCCCTCGAGCTCCGGCGTTTCCGCATGGGCGAAAGAGATAAAAAGCAGAATTGTCAGCAGCAAAACGGCATATCTTTTTCTCCTCATATGGAAATCACCTCCCGCTTACCTCGCTTCCTCATTCCGGTATGATATCCAGTACATACGGGGCTTTTTTCGTACCGCTTCCGGAAATCACCTTTACTCTTTCGGCATTGATCACTGTTGCAGGCCGTACACCGATATTGACGCGCGTGTAAACGCCGTGACTGAGATGCCCGTTTCCGCCTACGATGGACATTTTGATGTTTTCATCCGGATGCTCAGGGTCTCTCAACTCGGCGATCCAGTAAGCGTCATTCCCGTCTTCACCGCAAAGGGCGCTTCCCCAGTCTTTATAGAGGCGGTGCGACTTGGCGTACGCGGTTCCCTTCGCGGTGTGGGAAGGCTGAGAGGACCATCTGGTCGCACTGAAACCATAGGCGGGATTCAGAATCTGATCCGCTGTAAGGCAATAAAGCTTTCCGTATTGCTTGTCAATGATGAGTGGTTTGAAATCCTGTTCACTGCAAAGGTCATCCAGCATTTCTCCGTTCATCCAGATATGCAGGTCGCTTTCACCGTAATCAGAAATCCTGCGGAAATTTCTGGTAACCTCACTGTCGTTTTTATTATCGCATTCAATGACCTGGTGAACATCCAGTATATATTCGGAAAGAAGAAGTATTTCTCCGTTATCTGCGGAAAGGACGCGCCATACAACAGGCTTTCTTGCGCCGCTGCGTTCGGTTGGATATGTTCCGAGCGTGACATAAACATATCCGCTGCCTTTGATATACCCGCGAAGTGCCGGTTCTTCGGCAAGAACATGCGCACCGGATAACAGGATGACGGATACACATAAGGCTAAAAAAGCATACTTCAGCTTGGTCATTCTTTCCTCCGTTTATTTATCTTCGATCGCTTCATAGATCAGAGTCTGGAGCGTGGGATGGATCACATCATAGCAGTAGCCGAAATTGCGAACATGCATTGCAAAGAAGGCTGAAGTATGAGAGAACGGATCGATAAACAGGTAGCTGCCTGCTGCACCGTCCCACCCGAACTCGCCGACAGGACCTTTACGTCCTTTGGCCGTATCTACTCTTGTGCGTACACCCAGAGCATAGCTGTAGCCGATCCTGTTCCAGGCGTCAAAGGTTTTCTTGGCTCTGGGGCAAAGCTGAGGCGTGCTCCACAGCCGGATCATTTCAGGGGAAAGGATCTCCAGGCCGTCAGCGGTCCTCCCTCCGCAGGCGATCGCATCACAGAATTTTGCGTAATCCTCAGCGCAGCTGATCAGACCGGCACCGCCGCTTTCATATTCGGGCGACAGAGCGTATGGAACATCGCTTTTTTCAAGAACGCCCAGCGGCTTGTCAAAACCGTTGAACCAGCACTGGGCAGTATGCGTTTTTTCCATGGAAGGGATAAATGTGAATCCGGTATGTTCAAGCCCGAGCGGCTTCCAGATATGCTCACGCAGATAATCCGAAAAGCGGCAGCCGGTAACCTCCTCGATCACCGCGCCCAGGATATCGTGACAAAGAGAATAGAGAAAGTCTTCACCCGGTTCAAAATGAAGCTCTTCCTGTGCCAGTGCACCGATGATCTGCCGTGTATTGGCTTTGCCGCCATGCGCACGGTTTGTCTCAAGGATACTGCTGCTTGCGAGATTATAATCAAACCCGCCCTGCATGCTGAGAAGATGACGCACGGTAAGGGTGTTTTTTGCGGGATGGACACCGTCCGGTCCCTTCACCTTCAGGGAAGCATACTCGGGAAGCCATTTTGATACCGGATCATCAAGGTCAAGCTTGCCGCTGCCGATCAGCTGCATTACCGCACAGGATGTCATGACCTTGGAACAGCTGTACATATTGTAGGTTTCATCGCCCGTTAGCGGCACTGTTTTCTCCATGTCACGCCAGCCGGACATATGGCGGTAGAGCATTTCATGGTCGCGGTATACGATCAGATCGCAGGCGGGAACGGAGACAGAATAAAGTGAATCAATATAAGCTGTCAATTTTGTAAAATCCATTATCATACGCCGTCTTTCTTTATAAATTTTCATATCAATTATAACAGAGGGCAAAAGTGTTTTCAAGCGTTCTTATGCCTTTATCCTGCATGTTTCTTGTAAAATCCTGCATTTTTATATAGAACACATTTGAAATTTGAATAAAGTTGATCGATTTTTACAATTGATATTACTGTGAAAATACTGTAAAATCATTTCAGAAAAATATTATGGAGGATGTTATGCAGGATATCCGTTTATCTCAGATCGGTTACGGCAGATTCATACCGGCAAGAGTTGTGCTGCTTAACGACACAAAAGCTACGTTGAAAGACATGAAGGGGAATGTTATCAAAACAGTATGCTGCGAAGATACACAGGTCGATGCGGCATCGGGTGATCAGGCGGCAATTTGTGATCTCGGAACGCTTGATGAAGGCGAATATCTGTTTGCCGCCGTTCATGATACAGAGAAAATTTCGGTTAATAAGGATACTTACAAAGAACCGCTTCGAAAACTGCTGAAAGGGTTCTATTTTCAACGCTGCGGATGCGCACTGGATGAACGCTTTGCGGGAGCATGGAAACACAAAGCCTGTCATACCGCACAGGCAAGATTATGGAATGATCCGGAAAAAACGATGGATGCGGCAGGCGGTTGGCATGACGCGGGAGATTACGGAAGATACTCCGGACCCGGCGCGGTGGCGGTGGCTCATATGCTGTATGCGTATATCCTTTTTCCGTCATCCTTCTGCGTGGCGTTGGATATACCGGAAACCGGAAACGGAATACCGGATGTGCTGAATGAATGCCGTGTAGAACTGGACTGGCTGCTCAAAATGCAGAGAAATGACGGAGCGATCTATCATAAAGTAAGCAAAAAGCTTTTTGCGCCGTTCATTATGCCGGAGAAGGATCTTGAGACGGAATATGTGATGCCGCCTTCCCATTGTGCTACCGCGGCAGCATGCGCGTGTTTCGCCCTGGCGGCATTCGTCTGGAATGTATATGACCGGGAATACAGCGCCAGGCTCGAAGCTGCCGCGCTCGGAGCGTGGAAATGGCTGGAGGACAATCCTGATTTTGTACCTTTCCGCAATCCGGAGGGCGTGCATACAGGCGAATACGGCGATAATGATGTGAGAGATGAGCTTTTCTGGGCTTCGGCTGAGCTTTTTGCACTTACAGGGGATGAAAAATTCCTGTCCTGCGCCGAAAAGTATGAGCCTGAGGTAAGCTTATATTCTTTCGGCTGGAGAGATGTGAGCGCTTTCGGAGCGCTTTGCCTGCTGACGCGCGCGAAGGATAAATTGACTGCAGATTTTTACAGAAAAGTGCTTGACCGGTTTGTTGCGAACGCAGAGCATATTGCCGCGCAGTGTTCAAAAAGCGGCTACGGTACCTCTCTTCATGAAAACGCATATATATGGGGCAGCAATATGACTGTGCTGACGAACGCGATGCTGCTGATCGCGGCCTTTCTTATCTGCGGGAACAGCTCGTTTGCCGTATGCGCTTTTGATCAGGTGGCGTATCTTTACGGTATGAACGCGCTGGATGTATGCTTTGTTACCGGTATGACCGAACGATCCTATAAAAATCCGCATCACAGGCCGTCTGCTTCAGACGGAGTGGATCGACCCGTTCCCGGCCTTGTTTCCGGAGGACCAAATAACCGTTTTTGTTTCCCTTCAACGCGCGAGAAGCTGGCTCAGGAAATTCCGCCGGCCAAGTACTGGCTGGATGAGACACCGTCCGCTGATACAAACGAGATCGCGATCTACTGGAACAGCCCGGCGGTCTTTGCTGTTTCGTTTATGGATGCTGTGAGCAGAGGCGATATCAGAGTCTGAAACGGACATTATATGTAATGATTGATCACCCACTATAGTAATTGATGTACTGCTTGATTTAAATACAGTTAATTTTGATTTTTTGATTGCATTTATTTCTGTATTTTGATATAATAATTAGTTAATAACAGTAAGGAGGAGAAGACATGGCTTTCTATTACGATGAACCTTCCCGTACATTCAGTGAGTATCTGCTGGTACCGGGATATACCGGCCCTGAAAACATTCCTGCGAATGTAAGCCTGAAAACGCCTCTTGTTCGCTTTAAGAAGGGTGAGACCCCTGCTATTCAGATGAATATCCCGATGGTAAGCGCTGTGATGCAGAGCGTATCGGATGATAAAATGGCGATCGCGCTTGCCAAGGAAGGCGGTATTTCATTTATCTACGGTTCGCAAAGTATAGAAAATCAGGCTGCGATGGTGAGAAGAGTAAAGAGCTACAAAGCCGGCTTTGTGGCAAGCGATTCCAATATCTCACCGGAAGGAACGCTTCGGGATATCCTGAGGATCAAAGAAGAAACCGGGCACTCTACCGTTGCTGTTACCGAAGACGGTACACAGAACGGCAAACTGCTGGGGATCATTACCAGCCGTGATTACAGAGTGAGCCGCATGGAACAGGATACCAAGGTGACCGAGTTCATGACTCCCGTAGAGAAAATGGTTTTCGCTCGTGAAGGCGTTACGCTGAAGGAAGCGAATAACATCATTTGGGATCATAAGCTGAATTCTCTTCCCATTCTTGATGCCGAAGGAAGACTTGTTTCCTTCGTTTTCCGCAAGGACTATGATCAGCACAAGGAAAATCCGAATGAGTTGCTTGATGAACATAAGCGCTATGTGGTCGGCGCCGGAATCAACAGCCGCGATTACGCCGAACGCATACCGGCCCTCATCGACGCCGGAGTGGATGTGCTGTGCATCGATTCTTCTGAAGGCTATACGATCTGGCAGGCAAATACCATTGCCTGGGTACGCGAGCATTACGGCGAAAGTGTAAAGATCGGCGCGGGAAATGTTGTAGACAGAGACGGCTTCCTTTATCTGGCAAAGGCGGGTGCGGATTTTGTCAAGATCGGCATCGGCGGCGGCAGCATCTGCATCACGCGTGAAACAAAGGGAATCGGCCGCGGGCAGGCGACGGCTGTGATCGAAGTGGCAAAAGCCAGGGATGAATATTATAAAGAAACCGGTATCTATGTGCCCATTTGCTCCGACGGCGGAATCGTGTATGATTATCATATCACCCTTGCTCTTGCTATGGGAGCGGACTTCTGCATGCTGGGCAGATATTTCAGCCGTTTTGATGAAAGTCCGACCAACAAGGTGATGATCGGTGGCAATTACATGAAGGAGTACTGGGGAGAGGGCAGTGCCCGCGCACGCAACTGGCAGCGCTATGATATGGGCGGTGCCGCGAAGCTCAGCTTCGAAGAAGGTGTTGACAGCTATGTACCGTATGCCGGAAGC
This sequence comes from uncultured Clostridia bacterium, assembly GCA_937886445.1. GTDB lineage: Bacteria > Bacillota > Clostridia > Christensenellales > Aristaeellaceae > ZC3RG03. The sequence goes on from CALGBY010000056.1 coordinate 26,349, forward strand.
TTGCATGACAATGTGATGCTGACCCTCAGCAAGGTACGCTCCACGATGTGCAACTGCGGCGCACTGACCATTCCCGAACTGCAGGAAAAAGCGAAGCTGACGCTGGTTTCTTCTGTAAGCATTGTTGAGGGCGGAGCTCACGATGTGCTTTTGAAGGATCAGGTAAGTGTAAGCAAAATAAAGTAAATATACCGGCAAGCAAAAAGCGCGTCCTCGCAGGCGCGCTTTTTGCTTGCACCGGTTTCAGGGCACAAGGGGATCCTGTGTATCGTCTTCTTCATCTTCCGGGGGCTTCGGAAGATCATCAAGCGATCTCAGTCCGAAATGGGACAGGAAGGTATCTGTTGTTCCGTACAGAATAGGTCGGCCGAGCGTATCCTTACGCCCTACTTCTTCGATCAGGTTTTTATTTACGAGACTTTGTACACTGTAATCACACTTGACACCGCGGATCTGTTCGATATCAAGCTTGGTGACCGGCTGCTTATAGGCTACGATAGAGAGTGTCTCCATAGCGCTTTGAGAAAGGGACTGTTTTTGCACAGGCTGCAGCAGACGCTCAACATATGGCGCGTAGTCAGACCTTGTGGAAAGCTGTACATGATTACCGAAGCGCTTGAGACAGATACCGCGAAGATGGTAGCTGTAGTCACTTTCAAGGGAATCCAGCGCGTTTCTCAGTTCATCCTCTGTGCATTCCAGCGCGCGCTGGATATCCGATATATCAAGCGGTTCGCCTGATACAAAGAGGATCGCTTCAATAATATGGCTGAGTTCATTGATATCCATCCTGAATTTCCTCACTTGATACGGTGTTTGTTTTATCTGTCGGCATTAGCAGAATATCATCATAGATAGAATCCTGTGTTACGGTGGCTTTTCCGAGACGGATCAGTTCAAGCAGTGCAAGAAACAGCGTGACGATCTCGTCCCTGGAAGGGTTTACGCTGATCAGAGCGGAGAAAAGGACATTGCCTTTTTTCAGCTTTCTCAGGATATGCTGTGTACAGCGCGGAATGGTATATTCGTCTCTGATGATCCTTCTGACTTCTTCATGCGGTGAATCCTCTGCCTTACGGAGACGAGCCAGTACACGGGCAAAGGCTTCCATCAATCCGGGAAGAGTGAGATTTTTGAGCTCAAATGTAGGAGGAGGCAGGGGATATTCCTCGGGCAGCTTACTGTAGAGCAGGGCTGCTGTCTTTTCAAAGCCTTTCATATCCTCGGCGATTTGCTTGATACGCTGATATTCCTGCAGCTGGCGGATCAGTACCGCTTCCGGATCCTCTTCATCGATTTCTTCCTTTTCCTTCGGTAGCAGGGTTCTGCTTTTGATTTCTATGAGTGTTGCCGCCATATTGATGAAAGCGCTGGCGTCGTTCATGTCCAGATCCGGCGCGTTTTGGATGCTTTGAATGTACTGATCGGTGATTTCTGATACAAAGATATCTTTTATATCGATCTTTGCCTTGCCGATCAGGTACAGAAGCATATCAAGCGGACCTTCAAACTGACTGAGGCGCAAAGTAAATGCCATAGGCATTCCTCCTGAAATCGGTAATCAAACGCCGAATAGGCTTATGAACAGGCGGGCAAAAAAGCTTTGCGTTCCCATAACAGCCCTGGAAAAGGGATCGAAGCCAAACAGACGGTCGCCGAAAAGCAGAAGCGCGTAAAAGACAATCAGGATAATGCTCATCGCTTTTCCGGAAATGCGCAGTTTACCATTAAAGATCGTCAGATTCCAGAAATTGAAACCGTCGAGCGGGGGGACAGGCAGAAAATTGAAAATGAAAAGCGAAATGTTCATAAGCTGGAAAACCATCAGAAAACGGATCACATACTGAAGCCAGGGGATCCTGAGCGCTGTATCGGGTCGAAACAGCATACCGGAAAGCTGATTATCGATCAAAACGATCAGAGAATCGATATCACCGTAATACAGTACGCCGAAACCGTTTTCCGAAGAGCAGGCGAAAAACTCTGTGCCAAATGCCGAAGAAAGAAACGGCGGCAGGATCCTGCTGATCAACAGGACGGAAAGCGCACAGGAAAGAATGAAAAAAACGAAGTTGACCGCGACGCCTGCCAGCGAAACGAGGATCAGATCGCGCCGGCGGTGTTTCATTCTGCTTGCGTTTACCGGTACGGGCTTTGCCCAGCCGAATCCGATCAACAGCATACAGAGCGTACCGGAAAGTGTGAGATGATCAGCAGGATTGAGGGAAAGCCTTCCTGCTCTCCGGGCAGTATCATCGCCGCAGCGGTATGCGACGAAGGCATGTGCGTATTCATGGCAAACCAGTGATATCAGTATGCAGGGGATGTAAAAACACAATGTAATCAATATCGTCCTGATATCCTGGCCGGATGTCAGGAGCTGAGTGAGAATTCCCATTTTACCTCCGTACAGAGAATTTATTTCTGCAGTGTGTCATGTGCCTCCTGGACAAGTGCTTTCAGGAATGTGTCATCGGGCGATTCTCCTTCGCCCGGACGGATGTCGGCAAGAAATTCGATGTTTCCCGCCGGCCCGGTGATAGGAGAAAATGTGAAGTTTTGAACATGCCACCCAAAGGAGGGCGCAAAATCGCGTATCTCACGCAATACACGGTAATGTGTTTCCTTTTCACGCACAACTCCGTTTTTGCCCACCTGACCACGACCGGCTTCAAACTGAGGTTTTACAAGCGTGAGGAAGCGGCCTTCGCTGCCCATGATATTCGCAGCGACGGGAAGGATCAGACGAATCGAGATAAAGCTGACATCCATCACAGTGAGCGTTGGAACAGGATCAAACATATCAGCGGTAAGCGTACGGGCATTTGTACGTTCCATCACAGTCACGCGGCTGTCATTGCGAAGCTTCCAATCCAGTTGTCCGTAACCGACATCTATGCTGTATACATGCTCCGCGCCGTGTCGAAGCAATACATCGGTAAAGCCGCCTGTGGCGGCGCCGATATCCATGCATACACAGCCGTTTACATCGGCCCGGAATGTCGTTATCGCTTTTTCAAGCTTATGGCCGCCACGGCTTGCAAAAGCGTCCGTCTGTCCGTGAATATGCAGCTGCCCGATATCATCAACAGGCTCTGAAGATTTTTCAATCTTTTTTTCTCCAATATAGATCTGTCCTGCCATGATCATGGCCTGAGCCTTTTCACGGCTTTGTGCCAGCCCGGCTTCAACGCATGCAATGTCAGCTCTCTGCTTCATGCGGTTATCTCCTTCTCTATTTGTTCGGCAAGTGAAACAGCGTCCAAACGCACAGATTTTAACAGATCATCATGGCTTCCGTGCGGAATAAAGCGGTCGCCGCAGGAAAATACGCGGCGCGGGGGAGTAAGATGCACAGAAATGAGATAACGGCATATCGCATCTCCGAGAGATCCGGAATCGACATTTTCCTCCGCGATAAAGATAGGTACCTTTATGCCGGACAGCGTTTCACTGTCGAGCGGCTTGAGCGTGGACGCGTTGATCACGCCCAGATGAATGTGCTTTTTTTCAAGCAGATCAGAAGCACCGATCGCCTGAGACAGAAGCGATGAATAAGATATCAGAACAGCATCGCTGCCTTTGCGAAGATATTGCCATTTGCCGAATTCAAAATGATCGTCTATCCTTGAAAGCGCCTTATTCTCTTCCTTGGGATACATGATCGCCCATGGGCCGCTGCACGGAGAATCCAGAAAGAATCCGATCTGCCTGCGTAATTCATCAGTATTTGCAGGCGCAAGCAGCGTGAGCCCGGGTATACATGAAAGATAGCTTGTGCCCAATGTGCCGTGATGGCTGCTGCCGTCGCTTGATCCGATCCCGGCCCTGTCGCAAAGAAAACAAACATGAGCATGCTGCATGGCGGCATCTTCAGTGATCTGGTCAAAGGCACGCTGGAGAAAACTGTCATAGATGGCAACAAAAGGCTTCATTCCGCCAAGCGCAAGCCCCGAGGCCATGGTAACAGCATGTTCTTCGGCAATGCCTACATCAAACAGTCTTTCGGGAAAAGCCGTTTGGAATGGCTGCATACCTGTTCCGTAGGACATGGCAGCGGTAACAACAGCAATAGACGGGTCTTCTTTTGCTTTTCTGATCAACTCATCACAGGCTACAGCGCCGAAATCGTTCTCCTTTACGCGGTATATCTTTCCGTCATCCATTCTGAACGGAGGCGTACCGTGAAAGAGATCCGGTCTGTCTTCAGCCGGTCGGAAACCGCATCCTTTCTGCGTATATACATGTAAAAGACAGGGACCGTCAAGCTCCCGCATCTTCTGCATGATCGCTTCCATCGCCTTTATATTGCTTCCGTCCACAGGACCGAAATAGCGGATACCAAGGGCACTGAAAAGCTTGTCATGAATAAATATGTTCCTGATCCTGTTCTTAATGCTCTGAAATACATTGTACAGCCTTTTTCCGGCCAACGGGATATGAAGGAGCAAATTTCCGATGCTTTTTTTCAGATTTTGCCATCCTTTGGAAAGCCTGAGATGCGAGAGATAATTATTCACTGCTCCGACATTACCGGAGATACTCATTCCATTGTCATTCAGGATGATCATCAACTGGGTTTTGGAATTTCCGGCGTCATTCAGCGCCTCGAATGCCATTCCACCGGTCAGCGCTCCGTCTCCGATAATGACCGCGATCTTATGCTTATCGCCTCTCAAATCACGCGCTCTTGCCATTCCGAGCGCAGCGGAAATAGAATTGCTTGCATGTCCTGTACTGAAGCAGTCATACTCACTTTCCTCACGGCGCGGAAAACCGCAGATACCGTCTGTCTTTCTGAGTGTATCAAATGCGTCATACCGACCGGTGATCAGCTTATGGGCATAGCATTGGTGGCCTACGTCAAATACGATTTTATCTTCAGGGCAGTTCAATACGCGGTGCAGCGCGAGCGTTATTTCAACATCACCGAGGTTAGAAGAAAGATGTCCGCCGTTTTTGGATACAGTGGAAATAACGGTACTTCTGATCTCGGTACAGAGGGAATCCAGCTCGGGATAAGCCAATGCTTTCAGCTGCTGCGGGTTTTTAATATCGACAAGCCGCATACCGTTACCTCCTTCTGACAGGATAATCAATATATTTTAGCACGATTTCGCATTTTTGTAAAATACGCGATCGCGACGGCTGTGTATAGAGAAAAAACAGAAATATGTTTGATATTTGAAGAAAATGACGGAGCTCAGAGGATTCCGTAGAACAGAAGGCCGAGAAAGGCGGAAAACAGGATCATCAGAATGGAGGAAGGCTTCTTCCCGCTGATTCTTCTCCATATAAACGAAAATAGGATCAGACAAGCAAGTATGATCACGGCGTTGATATCGGGTTCAAATGTGAATGCACCGAGGGTGAAATGGATCAGCACTGAAAACCCGGTGGTTATCGCGGTCGCAAGGATCATAGCGGTCACACACGGGCGTACACCTTCAAGAAAAGCCTGTACACCGCGGTATTTCAGCAGGCCGCGGATGATGGAGGAAATGATCAGAATGATGATAAGCGATGGAAGGATGACCCCAAGGGTGGCAAGAACAGATCCTACTGCACCGTACTGTGAGGAGCCGATGAATGTCGCCATATTGATCGCGATCGGGCCGGGCGTGGATTCGGAAACGGCGATGAAGTTAAGCAGTCTGTCTTCGGTCATCCAGCCGTTGCCCAGTACAGTTTCCTTGATAAGGGAAATCATGCCGTACCCGCCTCCGAAGGAAAGGGTGCCGATCTTCAAAAAAGCGAAAAACAAATCAAGCATGGTTCTCATCTCCTTCTTTACGGCATTTTGCAATCTTATTGATCAGGTAAACAGAAAGCCCGGAAAAGCCTGAAATGAGGATCAGGAAAACAGAAGAAAATGAGATCCCGAAAAGATAGAACAAAAGCATAGCTGTGAGCGTGGCAGAGAAGACAATAACAGAGAATATGCTCTTTTTCATTTTTTTGAACATTTTCCAACCGGCATTGAATATCAGCAGGATCACGCAGACCTTGATCCCGGAAAAGGCGTAGCCGACCCATTTCAAACCCAAAAAACGGTCGAAGAAAAGAGAAATGACATAAATGATGAGAAAAGCGGGGAATGAGACAGAGAGTGTGGAGAGTACCGCTCCCGGTATACCGGCCTGACGGTATCCGATATAAGTTGCACAGTTGATCGCGATCGGGCCCGGTGTGGATTCGGCGATCGCTGTCATATCGGCAAATTCATCTGAAGTCAGCCATTTCTGCTTTGATACAAACTCTTCTTCAAGCAGTGCGATCATCGCATAACCGCCGCCGAATGTGAAAGCGCCGATCTTAAGAAATATCAGCATCAGTTTCAGCAACACATGCTTTGCGGACGAATCAGCAGTACGATTGTTTTTTTCTGAATCAACAGATCTATTTCTCATAAAAGCCTCACCATAAGCAGTAATAATTAACATTACAGATTATACCATTCAATGCACTTTTCTGCAAACGGATACAAAAAGAAATATGCATGTATCTGTATCGCCGGAAGGAAAGAAATGTCAGGGGGATATCACCGCTAAATAATGATTGCAATTTGAAAACAGTCAATGTATAATATAATTACTAATTTTAGGAGGCGATCAAAATGGGAAAGTTTGTTATCAAGGAAAAGAATGGCAAGTATTCTTTCAGGCTTAAGGCTTCCAACGGTGAAGTAATTGCCGTTTCTCAGTCCTATAAGAGCCTGGTGACCTGCAAGGCCGGTATCGACAGCGTGATCCGCTGTGCCGCGGTTGCAAATGTGGAAGATCAGACTGTGGAAGGATTCGCCACGGAAAAGCATCCCAAGTTTGAGGTTTATACCGACAAGGCCGGTGAGACCCGTTTCCGTCTGAAGGCGAAGAATGGTCAAATCGTTGCCGCTTCCGAGGGCTATTCCAAGAAGGCTACCTGCCTGAACGGTATTGAGAGCGTGCGCAAAAACAGTGCCGAGCAGAAGATCGAAATGGAAACCGAAGAGTAATCAGTATAGAGAACAGTAAAAAGGGGCTGTGAAAAAACGCCCCACAAAAGCAAAGAGGATTTGAAACCCAGAAGGGC
>CALGBY010000057.1 GCA_937886445.1 uncultured Clostridia bacterium
GGGATTTGATAGTCAAATTCCTTTTGGTAACAAAAATGTAATATTTGCAATTAATACGTAATATTTAAATGAGATGCCCCTGTGTCCGGGATCCGATAATTACATTCCGGTTACATCCGTCATACTCAAGCTTACGGCGCACCCCAATATCCTCCCCGCCGGTCACGGCTCCCGGAGGCCGCGATCCCCCAAAAACACCGCATGTGAGCCAAAAAGGTGCCCGGATCACGCGGGCAGCGTTCTCCGGACACCTTTTTGGGTTTACTCTACTGCCGTCAGGCAAGTTTTCCTCTTGAGATACGGTCTCCGCTCTCTTTATCAAACAGGATAGCTGTTTTGGTAAAGTCAAAGCGCACCTCGGTATCCACAGGCCAGTCCACATCGCCGAACACCACGGCGGTAAGCAGGGCATCCCCGACGGAAAGCTTTACAGTGGTCTCCATGCCGCTGGGCAGAGTGGAATATACCTTTCCGGTATAGGCGCCGTTCTCATTCAGGCTGATATACTCGGGACGGATGCCCACTACCACCTCACGGGGAACGGGATTTCCATCCTCCGATATGAAGTCCGCCGCGATACCGCCAAAGAACACACGGCCGTTTTCATATACGCCGTCGGTAAAGTTCATGGACGGGTTGCCCATAAAGTCCGCCACAAAGAGATTGGCGGGGTCATTATACATGGTAAGCGGAGGCGCGTACTGCTGCAGCAGGCCGTTTTTCATGATGCACACCTGGGTGGAAAGGGTCATGGCCTCCAATTGGTCATGGGTAACATACACGAAGGTGGAATCGGTATCCCGGTGCAGGCGCTTCAACTCGGTACGCATTTCCATACGCAGCTTGGCATCCAGGTTGGAAAGGGGTTCATCCATAAACAGCACCTTGGGTCCCGGAGCCAGCGTTCTGGCAATGGCCACACGCTGCTGCTGGCCGCCCGAAAGCTCCGAGGGATAGCGCTTTTCAAATTCCTCGATGCGAAGCAGTTTCAGCAGCTCATTCACCCGCTCGCGGATACGGTCCTTCTTCCACTTCAGGTTTTCCAGACCAAAGGCGATGTTCTGATACACCGTCATGTGGGGCCAGAGGGCGTAATTCTGGAAAAGGAAGCCCACATCGCGCTTGATGGGCGGCAGGTTGATGCCTTTTTCGGCGTCAAACACCACCTTATCGCCGATGGTGATCCTGCCCTCGGTGGGCGTTTCCAAGCCGGCGATCATGCGCAGCGTGGTGGTCTTGCCGCAGCCGGAGGGGCCAAGCAATGTGATAAAGGCGTTGTTGCCGATCTGAAGGTTCAGATCATCCACCGCCACAAATTTTTCAAACCGTTTGGTTACATGTTCCAGTATGATTTCCGGCATATCAGCCACCTACTCCCTTATCGATCGATGCTCCGGTGAGCTTGTTCACGGCAAAGTTGATGATGAGCACCACCACGATGATCAGCAGGTTGATGGCGTTTCCGAACTGAGCCCAGCCCTTTTCGGAATACTGCATCAGCATGGTGGTAAGAATGGTGTTGCTGGTAGGCACCAGCAGAACGAACAGCGACAGCTCGCGCATGCAGCTGACCAGCGGCAGCAGATAGCCCGAAAGGAAGCTGCTCTTCTGGATGGGGAAGATCACGCGGGCCATGCGCTTCCACCAGGGAACGCCGGTGATCATGGCCGCCTCCTCGATCTCACCCGAAAGCTGCAGCATGGCGCTCACGCCGGAACGGGTGGCGAAGGGCATGTACTTGATGGAACCGGCAAGCACCAGCACGCCCAGACCCAGCGGAAGCGCCAGCTTGCTGCTCATGGAAAGGTAGATGGCGCCGAAGGCCAGGGAAGGCATCAGGTAGGGGAAGAAGGAAAGGTTGTTCACCCAGTTGGCCAGACGGCTGCCGCGGCGGCGGGCCACACCGTAGCCCACCAGAATACCGCAGGTGCCCGCCACAAGGGAGCAGCTGACGGCAAGCAGCAGGCTGTAGCCCAGCGCCTTCCACACCTTGGCAGAAAGCAGGATACCGGTATCATCGCCCTGATCCAGATAGGTAAGGTTCTTACCCACCCAGAAGTCCAGTGTCATATTGGACAGGGAGTAATCCCCCGCCTTGATGATCACGCTTTCCAGCGCGAAGGTGACCAGCGGTACCACAGCCACCATCAGCAGAATAATGACCAGCACAATGGCCACGATATGCTTGCCCGCCTTCAGGTTGATCAGCGATACCTGACCGCTCTTGCCCGTTACGGTGGTGAACTGCTTACGGCTGTTGGTCACCTTCTGGTTGATCAAAAGAATGCCCACGCCGAAGAGGATCATGACCGCTACCATGATGTAGGCCTGACCGGGATATTTGTCCATCATGGATTTCATCTTGGTGGACAGCGTATAAAAGCGCACGGGATCGCCCAGGAACACCGGCACGGAATAGGCGCTCATGGAGCTGGCAAACACCAGCAGCAGGGTGCTGAGCATGGCGGGCTTCACGATGGGCAGGGTGATCCTGCGTATGATCCTGCCGCGGCCGGTCTTCAGGATGGTGGCCGCCTCCTCAAGGTTCGCGTCCATGTTGCGCAGGATGCCGCCGATGAGGATATAGGCAAAGGGCGCGTAATGCAGGCCCAGCACCAGAGCAATGGGGAACGGCCCGTATACGAACCATTCCGGCATAAACACCCCGAACACGGCCGCCATGATACCGTTGGATGTCTTCAGACCGATCTCGGTATTCTTAAAGAAGGTCTGCCAGAAGGTGGCCAGCGTCCAGGAGGGCATGATATAGGGAAACACAAACACCGAGGAAATGAATTTCTTGCAGCGGATGTTCGTTCTGGTGATCAGGAAAGCCACCGTGCCGCCAAACAGGATGGCGATACAGGAAGCGGCTACGGAAACCTCCAGTGTATTGATGAGAGGGCTGTAAAAATTGATCCAGCTGGTAGAATTGGTGATCCCCTTTTCGCCGCCGTCATCCAGCGTAAGCAGCAGGCGTTCAAAGTGTACCGTGGAAACATCTCCCACCTTCAGCCCCTGTTTGCGTACCATGCTTCTTTCGGCATTATGTACAAGGAACATTTCCGAAAGCATGGAAAACAGCGGGTACAGGGTGAGCACGATCAGCACAACTAAAAACGCCAGAAGGATCACATTGGCCGGTTTGGAAAACCACGCGCGCAGCTTTCCGCAGGTGCGGGACATACCGCTCCTCTCCCGGCTGATGCTGGCAGAGTTGTTGCTCATACCGGGTAATTCCTCCTTTGATCCGAATCGCATAGCCCGGCATGATTGAATCAGGCCGGGGCTATGAAAAAAAGGTGGCGCTGAAGGCACCAGGTCCGTTCAGCGCCGATGGCGGCTCCCGCCGGGTACACGGCGGGAGTCTGCGGGAAAGCTTTGGTATTACTGCAGATACTTGCTTACGAAGGTCTGCACTTCATCACTGTTGTCCAGGATGAACTCGGGATCTTCCATGACCAGGTTGGCCTTCCACACATCAATGCCCAGGTCATCTTCCTTGACGGGGATGGTAACATTGGAGGAATAGGCGCCGATGGACTTGCCCCAGGGCGCAAAGCCTTCAGCGGTCATCAGATATTCGATGAACAGCATGGCGGTGTAGGGACGGTTGGCGGCGGCGCTCACCAGCGCGTACATGGGATACATGAAGCCGGAGAAGGGCTCCACGGCGTAGCCGTTCGCGGTGGCGTCATACTGGGCCACGGTGAGGTTGTCGGTCAGCACGGAGGAGGAGCGCAGCTTGGAAAGCACGAAGAGGCCGATCTTGCCCGCGGCGGTATCCTGGCTCACTTCCTCAGCAATGGTGGTATCGGAGGAACCGAAGGTGCAGTTGGAAAGGAATTCGGCGATCCACTTGTAGCCGGCGTTCTTGTATTCGCCCAGCTCGATGTCCTTGCCCGCCCAGGCCTTGTAGGCTTCGGCCAGCTTGGCGCTCCAGTCATCATTGGTAAGCATGATGAGGAAGTTCATGTTGACCTGTTCCTTTTCGGGGTTCTTGAAGATGATGCTGCCCTTCATGGAGGCATCGGTCAGCTCCCACACATTCTTGATGGCAGGCACATTTTCGCCCTTGTTGTTGTAGATGAACAGCTTGTTGATGTACTGATGTACGAGGGGCAGCATGTCATCCTCACCAACGAATTCCTTCACGGAAGCGGGCACATAGTTTACCAGCCAGCCGTCTTCCAGCGCGTAGGTCAGCTGAGCGCCGTCCTGGATCATCACCATGTCGGCGCCGCTGTCGGCGGCCACTTCGTTTTCAAGCTTGGTGTAGATCTCGCCGTCCTTCAGGTTGGAGCTTTCCACGGTGATGCCGTAAAGCTCGCCGAAGGCGGTCACAGCGGTCTCGATGCGGCTGGTATTGCCGTACACAATAAAGTTGCCGGTTTCGGCCTGAGCCAGAGCCACCAGCTCGTCATGGGTCAGGTCCGCGCCGGCGGCGACGGTTTCCGTCACATCCGCGAAGGCGCAGCAGGACAGGAGCAGGCACAGAGCCAGTGCCACAGAAAGAAGCTTTTTCATTGGATATTCCTCCTTGGAAAATGTGTTTATTTAACACCGCACGCGGTGTCAGATACATAAATCACGGAGCAAACGCCCTGATAAAGGAATAGGACTTTTCAAGATATTCCTCAAGCGTAACGCCTGCCTCCCGGTCCCGCTCGCTGTATTCCGTTTCCAGGTTCAGCGATACCTCGGGTAACGCAAGCAGCCTTCGCATCAACTCCGGCCAGCGAATATTCCCCATTCCCGGCCGCATATGCTGATCCTGCATACCGTCATTATCGTGAAGATGCGTAGTCACCAGCCTGTCACCGAACATCCCCAGCGGATCAAGCCGCGGGGTAAAGCAGTTGGCATGGCCGCTGTCAAAGCAGAAGCGCAGGCGTTCTGACGGGCAATGCTCATACAGATAACGGTTGTACTCCGGAAAGCGCGTGTTTTCAAGCGCGATGTCCACTCCCCGCCTTTGGGCGGTATCAAGGATGCGTTTCATCCTTTCCGCCCCCAGCGCGTTGGGCGGCGGCGTGATCAACTTCCTTGTGGTATGCATCACAAGGTGACGGATGCCTCTGTCCCCTGCCTCGCCGGTCACGCGGATCACATCCCGCGTATAGGCTTCCCCGTCTTCGCCCTCGCGCCACAGGTCCGCCGCCCGCTCCTGCGGGTAATGCACACACACCGTAGCGAGACCGGCTTTTTCGCACAGATCGAAAATCTCCTTCGCGGGCAGGCCGGCACGGTTGTTTTCCTCCTCCCACACATACACAGCCTGTGTAAAGCCGGCATTCTTTACCGCGCGCAGCCTGTCATTCATAGGAATATCAAAGAAACCAAACCGCAGATCCTGTCCTAACTCGACCATTTCAAAACGCCTTCCCACCCGGATCATCTTTCGGGATGGAAATATTATAGTGATTTTTTACCATATTGTCAAGCTCCGATTTATTGATGACTGTTACATTCTCTTCTACCGATTCCTCTCGCCGTTTATATCGTTCTATGATTGCTGTTTCAAATGGCAGTTTTCTCAGCTTGAACTGACGGAAAAGATACTGAAAATGCATCGTTTTGAATTTAGAAACACACCATAGTATTCACTGAAAATTTTTATGAAAAATCATTATATGCCCGGATAATCATCGTTTTCCAGATTGATAGTGATCTCATCATAGGGTTCTCCGTCTAAAGAAATCACCATTCTTACATATTCCGGCATGGTATCAATATAATATTGTCCACCGCCATGCTTCTTTATTACCTTGCCCGACGGCGTCAAGCATTTAAAATCATATCTGTTGAAATTCTCGGAAACTTTATTGAGCGAATAACTCATGAGGCTTTCAAGCGGCGTGATTGTTATCTTCAAATCAAAAATTTCAACATCATCATTTCTATAAATGTTTCCCTGATAATATTTTGTTTCTATCGGCTCCGCTTTATCCGCATGAATCGGCACGGTTCTGTTTTCTTCCACAATGTTACCGTCCCGGTCGATATACATGATTTTTATGGATACACAAAATGATCCGTCAAAACCAGGTATTTTAATTGCAAGTTCATTTACCGCATGCATCTCATATGCAATATCATCTGGACTTTCTCCTACTGTTGCATCCAGCCAGATATCGTTATATATACAACTTGTCTCAACAAAACAATACTCATTTCCCCAGCTTTCGATCGGCTGATAATATGGACTGTATGGGTCCAGACAGGTAAATGGTCGAACATATCGTCCGTCAGCTTTTATGTGAAAATCGATCATTCCAAAGAAATCATCCATGAGAACATCACATATTTCAACATCACAGATTGAAAATGATTCAATCCGGTTTATATGTGTCACGTAGTTTTTCCACATATCACTGTAGAAAGGGGTATCCTGATCAACATATTGCTTTACGACCGTACCCATGGATTCAGGCTCAAATTCTTTTCCGAGTGTTGATACTACCCAGGCTTTATAATTTGTATACAAATCACGGTGAAATTCATTTTCTGTTGCGCCGAAGGGCATAGCAATAGTAAATGAAGCAATAAATGCAACGCACAAACAACAAAAGTATGTAATTCTCTGCCTGCTACAAATTCTTTTCATATAAGTACCCCCCTATATGCAGCTTTATTCATTGCGTTTTCCTCCTGTATATACAGAATACTTTTCATGCTTATATTACTATATTCAGCCTATTTACACAAGCAGAAATATATAGAAAAGTCAGGACAATTGCTTATTGCAAAATGGTTTATGAATTTGCAGCATACGGTTGCTCTGTATTCATTCATGCTCACATTTTACCGTTCCACACGTTCCGAAAATGCCCCGGTATGTTTTCGGCGCACTTGTTTTTTGCACGCGGTTTTGATAGAATGAAACGGCGTTCCGGAAGGAACGATCAGTTTTTGTGACCTGAGGAGATACCGTATGCTTTACGATGCTGTGATCTTTGACCTGGACGGCACGCTGACAGACAGCCGTGAAGGGATCGTGAAAAGCACGGAATACGCGCTTAATAAAATGAACTGCCCCGTGCCGCCGGAAAGCACGCTGCAGCGTTTTCTGGGGCCTCCGCTCACGGAGAGCTTTATGAAATACTGCGGCATGAACGAGGAGGACGCCGTAAGGTGCCTCGGATACTACCGTGAGCTGTATGTGCCCGAGGGCTGGAGGATGAACCGGGTGTATCCGGGCATCAGAAAGCTGCTGAGGGAGCTGAAAAAGCGCGGCTGTTACATCGCCGTGGCCACCGGCAAGCCGCAGAGGATGAGTGAAAGGATCATAGCGTATTTCGGCCTTTCATCATATATAGACGCGCTGGCCGGCCCCGATGAAAACGAAGCGCACGCCGATAAATGCCAACTGATCCGGAAAGTGCTGCCCGCCGGAAAAAAAGCGCTGATGGTGGGCGATACAGCCGGTGATATTCTGGGAGCGAAGCAGGCGGGAACAGACAGCTGCGCCGCCCTGTGGGGATACGGTGAAAACAGCGAGCTGCTGGCGCTTTCCCCGGAGCTCAGGGCCTGCACCGCGGAGGAACTGATGAATATCCTCTGCCCGGACGCCGTACAGGATACCGGCGTGTTCATCTCCTTTGAAGGGGTGGACGGCTGCGGAAAGACCACCCAGATGCACAGAGTGCGGGAGCACCTTGAAAAAATGGGCTATCAGGTGACCGTATCCCGGGAGCCCGGCGGCTGCCCGCTTTCCGAGCAGATACGCGGCATGCTCCTCGCGAAGCAGGATAACGGCATGACGGCGGAAACCGAGGCACTGCTCTTTGCCGCGGCGCGCGCCCAGCATGTGCACGATGTGATCCTGCCCGCCGTAAAGGAGGGAAGGATCGTGCTGTGCGACCGCTTTATCGATTCCTCCATCGTGTATCAGGGGTTTGCCAGAGGGCTCGGTGAGGAATGGGTACGCCTGATCAACCGCAGCGCGAGAGAAGTGTGCGCGCCGGACAAGACGATATACCTGCGTATGGATCACCGCGAAGCGCTGCGCCGCCGCGGCATCGCCACCGATCTTGACCGTATTGAGCAGCAGGGAGAAGCCTTCTTTTCCGACACGGAAAAGGCCTATGAACACCTTTGCGAGACGGAGCCCTCCCGTCTGCTGCCCGTGAACGGCAACGGCACTGTGGAAGAGGTGGAAGAAAGAGTTTTCGCCGCCGTGCAGGGGATCCTTGCCGAAAAAGGACTGTAAAGGGGCAAAATATGAGCAACAGGATCATTGTGGGCATGTCCGGCGGGGTGGATTCCTCCGTATCCGCGCTGCTGCTGAAAGAGCAGGGCTGGGATGTAGTGGGCGTGTTCATGAAAAACTGGGAAGAAAAGGACGAAAACGGCGTATGCACATCGGAGAGCGACTGGAGCGATGTACGCAGCGTGTGTGACAGGATCGGCATTCCCTACTACAGCGTCAATTTCGCGAAGGAATATATGGACAGGGTGTTTTCCATTTTCCTTTCGGAATACCGGGCGGGCCGCACGCCCAACCCCGATGTGCTGTGCAACCGGGAGATCAAGTTCCGCGCGTTTCTGGATTTCGCGATGAAGCTGGGCGCGGACAAAATGGCCACCGGTCACTTTGTGAACACCGATGGAGAGGGCCATCTGCTGCGCGGCGCCGATCCCAATAAGGATCAGAGCTATTTCCTCTATATGCTGAAGGCCGCACAGCTTGAAAAGGCCGTTTTCCCGGTGGGCAATATGACCAAGCAGCAGGTGCGCGAAAAGGCACGGGAGGCCGGGCTTTCCGTGAGCGAAAAAAAGGATTCCACCGGCGTATGCTTCATCGGCGAACGCAATTTCAAAAAATTTCTTTCGGGCTTCCTGCCCGCTCAGCCGGGAGACATGGTCACCCCGGACGGCGAGGTGGTGGGGCGCCACGACGGGCTGATGTACTACACGCTGGGCCAGAGAAGAGGCCTGGGCATCGGCGGCCGCGGAGACGGAAGAAGCTTTTTTGTGGTGGATAAGGATCTGAAGAACAACCGGCTGATCGTGGTGCAGGGAGAGGATCACCCCGCGCTGTACAGGTCCTGCGCCGTGGCGGAGCAGGTGACCTTTGTAAAGGAAGAGCTGCCCGAAAGCACCCCCGTACATCTCACCTGCAAGGTGCGCTACCGCCAGCCGGATCAGGGCGTGACGGTGACCTTCAGAGACGGCCTGCTTCATCTTGACTTTGATGTGCCCCAGCGCGCCATCACGCCCGGGCAGAGCGCCGTTCTGTATGACGGCGATAGATGTCTCGGCGGAGGCATCCTGCGCTGAAGCGCCTTTACAGCAAAAGCCCGCAGAAGCGGAACGGGCGCAGCAGTTTTATAACAAGGAGAGATTTTGTATGATCGACTGGAATGTGATCAAGGGCTTCGATTTTGACATTCTCAACACCATTCAATCCAACCTGCGCTGCGAAGCGCTGGACGATTTCTTTACCGTGCTCACAAAGATCGCCGGCAATTATGGTCACCTGTGGCTGGCGCTGGCGCTGGTGCTGCTGATCTTCCGTAAAACGCGCAGGTGTTCCTTTGCCATCCTGCTCTCCTACGCGCTGGTATTCGTGCTGGGGCAGTTTGTGCTCAAGGATCTGATCGCCCGTGTCCGCCCTTGCAATGACGGGGATGCTGTACAGGCGTTTGTGGAAAGCCTGAAAATGATCACAACGCTTCCCACCAGCTACTCCTGCCCTTCCACACACAGCGCCTGGGCCTTCGCGGCGGCGACATCGGTTTTCATGTTCCGCAAACGCTGGGGTCTGGTCGTACTCATCCCCGCGCTCGCGATCGCATTCAGCCGGCTCTACCTTTATGTACACTTCCCCACCGATGTGCTGTTCGGCGCGGTGCTGGGCATCCTGATGGGCATTGCGGCATCCGTGACCGTCAAGGCGATCGCGAAAAAAATCAGCCGGAAAAAAGCCTGAAAACGCCGGTACGATCCTCCGGAAAGAGCATTGGATCTCTGAAAAGGAGATTTTCTCCGAACCTGTCCGCACCGTCCGGCTTTCCGTATATCGGGCGGTCCTTTATTCCACGCGGATCACAACATAGAAAAAGCAGGCTGCTGTGCATCAGAACGATCCGCGGCAGCCTGTTGAATTTTGGGAATTTTATACGTTTATCAAACTTATGGCCCGCCCTCCGGAAGAGGCACCGATGGGCTGTTTGAAAATGATCCGTATACATTTTCAAACTTCCTGTTTCTTTACGACGATCCGTCCGAGCAGGTAGAACAGCACCAGCCATACCGCGCCTATGATCAGAGCATGCGTGATCGCGGCGGCTCCCGGATCAGCCCTGTTCATCTGGCTGAACGCGTCAAACACACTGATGCTCTGCAGCCTGATATCGATATTCTTGATGGCGAACAAATCATCCAGCAGGGAAAGCACCGTATCCAGCATGAGCGAGATGAGCAGACATATGGCGATCGCGCCGCCGTTTGAGCGCATGCAACAGCTGAGTGTGACCCAAACCGCCGTGATCGCCGCGGCAAGGAGCATCACGGCCAGCAGCCGCGGCAGCACAGACCCGAGGTCCGTCAAAACCGCTTTCTGCAGCACCACGGCAAGCACACAGTGCACCGCCATGGAAAGCAGCAGCATCAGCAGCGTTACGGCTTCACTTACGATAAAGCGGGCGGTAAACACCGCGGTGCGGCTGTAGCCGGAGGCAAGCACTGTTTTGTTGGTGTGCAGCAGATAATCACCGGTGATATACATCGGGATCAGGATGGCCGTAAACACCGTAAAGGATCCGCACGCCGCCGTGATCATCGTGCTGCCCGCGCCGGTACCTTCGGTCTTGAGCATGGCGGCGCCGAATATCTCCTCCGATACATCTCTGGCCAGAATAAACGGCAAAAATGTCAACAAAGCCTGTATTCCCACCATGACGGCAAAAACGATATACAGGGATTTTCGCATCAGCATCTTTCGTGTTTCAAAACGGAGCAGCCTGTTCATGCTTTACCTCCCATCGCGTTCACGAGATAATCCTCCTCGCCGGTCACAAAATGCTCAAGCGCGAAAACAGTGATCCCGTTTTTCACAAGCAGGGTGTTCATTTCACCGCTGTCCTCAAGCCGGTCCCGCAGGGTAAGCGTATCCCCGTCCGCCGTCATGCACGATGCGTCCCGGCCGAGGTATTCCCTGAGCAGCGCTTCCGCCCTCGCAGTGTCATCCACGCGGATCTTCAGTTCTCTCGGACAGCGCTCCTTCAATTCCTCCACGCTCAGTTCATCCACAAGATGCCCTTCGCAGATGATGCCGTAGCGATGCACCGTACGGGCAAGCTCATCCAGAAGATGGCTGGAGATCAGCACGGTGATGCCTTCCTCTCTGTTGAGCGAAAGGATCAGATCGCGCACCTCCTTCATACCCGTGGGGTCCAGACCGTTGACCGGCTCATCCAGAATAAGCAGCTCCGGCTTTCCCAGCATCGCGATGGCGATCCCGAGACGCTGACGCATTCCCAGAGAAAACTGCCCGGCTTTCTTGCTGCCGGTATCGGACAGCCCCACCCGTTTGAGCAGCGCGGGGATGCAGGAAGGATCCGCGCCCTTGATGATGGCAAAGCGCTTCAGGTTTTCCTCCGCCGTATGATCGGTATACAGAGCGGGCGCTTCTATCAGGCTGCCTACACGGGCAAGGGACTTTGTGGAAAAGGGCTTTCCGAAGATCTCCACCCTGCCGCCGGTCGGAAGCGCCAGACCCAGCAGCATACGCATGATGGTCGTCTTGCCCGCGCCGTTTTTTCCGATAAGGCCGTATATCTCTCCCTTTTTCACACTCAGATCCACATTGTCCACCACTGCGCGCCTTGCGTACTGCTTCGTCAGCCCGTGTGTGGAAATCACATATTCATCCATACCGTTTCCTCCGTTTCCCGGGACTTTGAGCAGCCGGGAACTGTATGATGCTTTTCGGCGCAAAGAGCCCTCAAAAAGCATTCACACAATTTTAACAGTATGTGCATTTCTTTTCAATACTCTGCTTATAAAGCGCGTATGGCAAAGCAAAAATTAAACAATTATTTTACAGATTTGTTTCAATTTCTTAAAAATTCGCTGTACGGCAGGCGTGATTCTGTGTTATAATAAAGAGTACCGGCTTATGAGCCCGTAAAGGCAGCGGTAAGAAGAAAGAAGGCACCTGCATGGACACTGAGATCATACTGGCTTCATCCTCGCCCCGCCGCGCGGAGCTCATAAGGTATCTGGGCATCGCGTTTGAAACAGATGTTTCCGACGCGGAGGAGATCACCGAGGGCGCGCCGGATATTCTGACGGCGGAAAACGCCAAATTGAAGGCACAGGCCGTAAGCAGGAGGCATCCGGGCCGCTGGGTACTGGGTGCGGATACGCTGGTATTCGCGTGCGGACAGCCGCTGGGCAAACCGCGGGACCGGGAGGACGCGCTCAGGATGCTGCGTATGCTGAGCAGAAAATGGCACGAGGTGTATACCGGCATCTGCCTGACGAACGGCACCGTGACCGACACTCGTGTAAGCGTGTCCCGCGTACACTTTACCGATATGACGGAAAGCGACATGCTTTCCTATATCGCCACCGGAGAGCCCTTTGACAAAGCCGGAGCCTATGCGCTGCAGGGCGCCGCGGGCGCCTTTATCGACCGCGCGGAGGGCAGCTTTTCGGGCGTGATCGGGCTGGATATCTGCCTGACGCATCAACTGCTGCGCTCGCACGGTCTCATCTGACACAGGGCAATACCGCACAATTCGTCAGCACGCTGAACGGTACCTACAGCCCGCCCTCCGGTAATGAGCTTTACAGCTCATAGTTTATAACTATTAACTTATAGTTAATAACTGATTATCCGCCTGATGAGGCGTCAATGGCTGTTCGAAGATCGTCCGAACACTATTATCAAACTTATGGCCCGCCCTCCGGAAGAGCACCGATGGGCTGTTTGAAAAATGGCCGAACACATTTTTCAAACTTTCTTATAACATAAAGAACGGATGGATATACATGGCAATACTCTCACCGCAGATCGGGATCGATCTGGGCACATCCAATACACTGATCTATGTTAAGGATAAGGGGCTCATCGTGGATGAGCCTTCCATTGCCGTGGTCACAAGAGGCGAAAAACGCACGGTAAAGGCCATCGGCTCCGAGGCCCGCACGATGCTGGGACGCACCTCCGGAGATGTGACCGCCGTACGCCCGCTGGCAGACGGCATGATACGCGATTTTGATGTGACGCAGACGATGCTCAATTACTTCGTCCGCAAGGCGATCGGCTCCTCCAGACTTTTCAGCCCCAAGGCCGTGATCACCGTGCCCTGCCGCATCAGCCCGGTGGAAAAGCGGGCCATCGTAAGCGCCGCCTCACAGTGCGGCATCCGCTCCTCCCGCCTGCACCTGATCGCCAAGCCCTTCGCGGCGGCGATCGGCAGCGGCCTGCCTGTGTTTGAGCCGCGCGGCAGCATGATAGTGGATATCGGCGGCGGCACTACCGAGATCGCCGTGATCAGCATGGGCGGTCTGGTCATCAGCCGCTCCATACGCGTGGGCGGCGACAGGATGGATGAAAGCATCATCGCGTATGTGAAGCGCGAGTTCAATATGCTGATAGGAGACCGCACGGCGGAATCGGTCAAGATCGATCTGGGCTCCGCCGTCCCCCTGCGTGAGGAACGCAAGGTGACCATCCGCGGAAGAGATCTGATCACTTCCCTGCCGCAGACGGCCACGCTCACCTCCTCCCAGGTATATGAGGCCCTGTCCGGCCCCTGCCAGGCCATCCTTTCCGCCATCCGCAAGGTGCTTGAATGCACGCCCCCGGAGCTGGCGGGAGATATCATACGCGGCTGTATCCACCTTACCGGCGGCGGATCCATGCTGTTCGGTATGGACAGCTTTATCTCCTCCCAGCTGGATATGGCGGCAGCCGTCACAAAGGACCCCATGCAGTGCGCCGCCACCGGCATCGGCAAGCTGACAGACCATATCGAGCTGCTCTCCCGTATCGGCCAGGATGCCCTGATGGAAGAGAATACAGAGGAAACGGAGCAGTAATATGCCCAAACGCACCCCGAGTGACAAAAAAGAAGAAAGGCTGCGGGAAGAAAAAAAGAGCAGAAAAAAGCTCATCGTCAAGATCATCGTGAGCGTCGTGATCACGGTCGCTGCCCTGATGATGCTGGCCTCCCGCTTTTTTGACTACTCCTTTCTTGATGTCCCCAGACGTATCACAGCGGCGATCACCGCGCCCGTGCAGGAATTCGTATCCTCCGCCGCGGCAAAGGCGAGCGATTATCTGCGCCGGCTGAAGCTGCGCTCCCGTCTTGAGGAGGAATACGCGAAGCTGCTGGAGATCAATGAGGAGCTGAGAAACGAGAACGCCATCCTTTCCGACTATGAAAACCGTCTTAACTCCCTGCTCAACCTGCAGGATCTGCTGGAGGATTTTTCCGAGCTGGATCCCATTCCCGCCACTGTCATCTCCCACGATACCGGAAGCTACTTTTCCGTGCTGGAGATCAATGCCGGCACGCAGAACGGCGTGAGGGAATTCATGGCCGTTGTGGCGGACGGCGGTCTGGTGGGCTACACCTACGATGTGGATAAATCCTCCTGCAAGGTGCGCTGCATCATAGACAGCGAAGCCACCGTGGCCGGTATGCTGCAGAATTCAAGAGACCAGGGCTCTGTTACCGGCACCCTGGGCGTGGACGGCACCGCGATGTGCCGCATGTACTATCTGCCCGAAACCAGCCTGCCCCGTCCCGGTGAAAGAGTGATCACCTCCGGCGTAGGCATGGAATTCCCGCAGGGCATCCCCATCGGCACCGTGCGCGAGAGCACAAGAAGCCTGGATGACAGCAAGAGCTTCGTGGTGCTGGAGCCGCTGGTGGATTTTCAGCATAAGGCCTATGAGGCAATAGACGATATACATTCACGCGGTAAAAAAGCCTTTCTTGTGGGCGGGACCGGCCTTTATATCAATTCCGTCGTTGACGGTTACAACATTAAAGAAGAAAAGCCTGATAAGGAAAGAAGAGAAGCGGTCGAAGCAATGACTTCCGAAGAACTTACAGAGATCATAAGAAAAGAGAATCCGGATGCGCTTTTACGTCTTGATCAGAAAAACAAGCGGCGTCTTGAGAGGGAAGTCGAAAGAATACTTGCAGGGGATACAGAGGCACGGGTCAATACTCCGCGTTATGAAACTCTGGTGCTGGGCGTCACATGGCCGAGAGACATGCTTTACGGGCGAATCAGAGAACGTCTTGACCGCCGCCTTAAGGAAGGCATGGTAGATGAAGTGGCAGACCTTCGGGCAGCAGGTGTACCTGATGCTTTTCTTTACGGTCTGGGGCTTGAATACAGATATATTCTGATGTATTTACGCAACGAATTTCCCGACTTTGATGCTTTCTATGACAGGCTCTTTACGGAGATACGCCATCTTGCCAAAGAACAGATGACATGGTTCCGGAAACGTAAGGATATTCACTGGATCGACATGACAGAGGAACCTTTAACACAGTGTGAGAATATTATCAAAGAATACGGATCCGGTGTATTCCTGTAATACAGAAACACAGCTGCGGCATTCTTTAAAGGGAGTAAAAATGATCGATTACAGAAATCTTTTCAGGGAAGCAAGAACAACAAAAAAGGATGCGGTAAGGTTGTTTACGCCTTCAAAACATGATGATAACGGGTTTGTTCATGTATCGGTTTTCACCAACTTCTTTACGGATCCGAAAGAGAGGAGAATCCATACAAATCTGGAATATTCAAATTTCCGCAATGACATTGAGGCAACGCTCGGAACGCTGGATACAAACGAGCAGGTGATCATGGACATATTCGAGTCACAGGAATCCGATGAGACCGACCGTGAAATCGCAATAATCGGATTCCGCAAATATGTAAGCTCCTGTTATCTTGCAGCAAGACAGCAGTATATAAAGCATATAAAGCTTTTTTCGTCTTTTTTGCTGATCGGGTCACTGATCATATTCCTGTTGTACGGAATACCGCATCCTGCACTTTCCGAGTGGTTAAAGAAATTACTTGAGATATTCGGAACGGTTATGGTATGGCAGTTTGTCGGATACATGGCTTTTGAACGGCATAAGGAGCTGAAAGACCTGAGAAGACTGTCACAGATCATGCATGTAAAATTTGATTTCAGGCTTTTGGAGTAACAGAAGCCGAAATGTTTTTCTGCAGATGAAAAGAAAGAGGAAAACATATGACGACCAAAGAGACGATAAAAAAGGAAAAACTTATT
>CALGBY010000058.1 GCA_937886445.1 uncultured Clostridia bacterium
ATGCGGCTTGGTGCGTTCAAACTTCTGCTTTGCCATTGTTATTTCCTCCGTTAATCATATTGATCGATCAGTATCTCTGTCCGACGATCTTTTCGGAAATGCTCCTGGGCACTTCCTCATAGTGGTCGAACTGCATCGTGTACATGCCTCTGCCCTGAGTGCGGCTGCGCAGATCAGTGGCATAGCCGAACATCTCGCTGAGAGGCACGAAAGAATGGATGCTCTGTTCACCCGTGCGGGGCTCGATGGAATCGATCCTGCCGCGGCGGGAGTTGAGATCGCCCACCACATCACCCAGATACTGATCCGGAACGATGGTTTCCACCTTCATGCAGGGCTCAAGCAGCCGTTCCTCGGCCTTTTTGAGCGCTTCCTTGAACGCCATGGAACCGGCGATCTTGAAAGCCATTTCGGAGGAGTCCACCTCGTGGTAGGAACCGTCCAGCAGAGTGGCCTTGAAATCCACCACCTCGTAGCCGCCCAGAGAACCGGCCTGAGCCGCTTCCCGGATACCGGCATCGATGGGAGCGATGTATTCCTTGGGCACAACGCCGCCGACGATCTTGTTTTCAAACAGATAACCCTCGCCAGGGTTTCTGGGCTCTATCTCGATCACGCAGTGGCCGTACTGGCCATGGCCGCCGGTCTGCCGCACGAAGCGGCCCTCCGCCTGGCACTTACGGGTGACGGATTCCTTGTAGGCTACCTGGGGCTTGCCCACGGTGGCTTCTACCTTGAACTCCCGCATCAGTCGATCCACAATGATCTCCAGATGCAGTTCACCCATGCCGGCGATAATGGTCTGGCCGGTCTCCTGATCGGTATAGGTCTTGAAAGTGGGGTCTTCCTCGGCCAGCCTCGCCAGCGCCAGCGCCATCTTGTCCTGACCGGCCTTGGTCTTGGGCTCGATAGCGACCTGGATAACGGGATCCGGGAATTCCATATTTTCAAGCACGATGGGTGCGCTTTCATCGCACAGCGTATCGCCAGTCACGGTCTCCTTGAGACCTACCGCCGCGCCGATCTCGCCGGTGTAGACCTGGTCCACATCCTCACGGTGATTGGCGTGCATCATCACGATGCGGCTGAAGCGTTCACGCCTTCCCTTCGTGGAATTGTACACATAGCTGCCTGTCTGGGCCGTACCGGAGTAGACACGGAAGAACGCGAGCTTGCCCACAAAGGGGTCAACGGCGATCTTGAACGCGAGGGCGGAGAAGGGCTCGCTGTCGTCGGCATGACGAACAACTTCCTTTTCGCTGTCCCTGGGATCTGTTCCGGTCACGGGCTTGATATCCAGCGGCGACGGCAGATACGCAACGATGGCATCCAGCAGCGGCTGTACGCCCTTATTGCGGTAAGAAGAGCCGCACAGTACGGGCACCAGCCTGCATCTGACGGTCGCTTCGCGCAGAGTAGAGATGATCTCCTCTTCGGTCAGCTCCTCGCCGGCGAAGAATTTCTCCATCAGCTCATCATTCTGTTCGGCAATGGATTCCAGCATTTTATCTCTGGCTTCCTCCGCCTCAGAAAGGATGTCGGAAGGAATTTCTTCATCGCGGATGTCTTTGCCTTCCTCATCGTAGTAAACCTCGGCCCTCATCCTGACCAGATCGACGATTCCGCGGAAGTTGCCTTCCTTGCCGATCGGCAGCTCAATGGGCACGGCATTGGCATTCAGACGGCTCTTCATCATTTCCACAACACGGTGAAAATCAGCGCCGGTGATATCCATTTTGTTTACATAGGCGATGCGGGGCACATTGTATTTGTTGGCCTGACGCCACACGGTCTCGCTCTGGGGCTCAACGCCGCCTTTCGCGCAGAACACGGCTACGGCACCGTCCAGCACTCGCAGTGAACGTTCTACTTCCACCGTAAAATCCACATGGCCCGGGGTATCGATCAGATTGATGCGGTGACCCTTCCACTGGCAAGTGGTAGCGGCGGAGGTAATGGTGATACCGCGCTCCTGCTCCTCCTCCATCCAGTCCATCGTGGCGGCGCCTTCGTGCACCTCGCCCAGGCGATGCGTTCTTCCGGTATAGAAGAGGATGCGCTCGCTGGTGGTCGTTTTTCCGGCGTCGATATGCGCCATGATGCCGATGTTGCGGACTTTTTCAAGGGGATGACTTCTTGGCATGCGGTTAACTCCTGTAATAATTTATATACGGAAGAATTACCAGCGGTAGTGGGCGAAAGCCTTGTTGGCTTCGGCCATACGGTGCATTTCTTCCTTACGCTTTACGGCGTTGCCGGTGTTGTTGGCGGCATCCATCAGTTCGGCGGCCAGGCGCTCAGCCATGGTCTTCTCACCGCGGGTGCGGCTGAAATCAACGATCCAGCGGAGAGCCAAGGTCTGCCTTCTTTCGGGACGGATCTCGATAGGCACCTGGTAGGTGGCGCCGCCCACGCGGCGGGCCTTTACTTCCAGCTGGGGCATAACGTTGTTAAGCGCTTCCTGGAAGACTTCGTTGCCTTCCTTACCGGTCTTTTCCTTGATCATCTCAAAAGCGTTGTAGCAAACCTGCTGGGCAACGCCGCGCTTGCCGTCGAGCATGATCTGGTTGATAAGCTTGGTCACTACCACGGTGCCGCATACGGGATCGGGCAGGACTTCACGCTTGGGGATAAATCCACGACGTGACATACATTAGCCTCCTTAAGTAGCGATCCTCTTTTTGCTTTTCCTTCGCTGTCCGGAGCATGTCAGCATCATGCTCTTCCGGTTTCAGGCACCGGGCGGCATTTCCGGCACGGCGGGATAAAGTGTTCCGGCTTTATCTCCTGCCTTACGCACCGCAAAGCCACCGGGCGGCAGCACATCGGAAAAACGTTTCGGGATCCTTATTTCTTGGGACGCTTGGCGCCGTACAGAGATCTTGCCTGCATACGCTTGGCAACACCGGCAGTATCGAGCGCGCCGCGGATGATGTGGTAACGGACGCCGGGCAGGTCACGTACACGACCGCCGCGGATGAGCACCACGCTGTGTTCCTGCAGATTGTGGCCGATTCCGGGAATGTAGCAGGTACCTTCGATGGAATTGGTCAGGCGGATTCTCGCGATCTTACGAAGAGCGGAGTTCGGCTTCTTGGGCGTCATTGTTTTAACGCTCAGGCAGACGCCGCGCTTCTGCGGGCAACCCTGCAGGATGGGTGCTGTGGACTTCTTGACAACCTTTTCTCTTCCCTTGCGGATCAGCTGATTGATCGTCGGCATGGAAGCACCTCCTGATAATTGTTCGGAGCCTGCCGAAACAGGTCCTCCTCCTATAAAATCCCCGCAACCCTCGGGAATATATAGTCTTAATGATTTTTGTGCTTTCAGGCGTTTTTTCCACCTTTTCATGCGATTTACGGGATACCCGTCATTGCATTCAAAGCACAGTTGCCGCATAGTACAGACAACTATAACATAATATCATTACTGTTTTATATTGTCAATACCCGATTTATCAAAGATTCCGGGCGATCGGTCACGAAAACAGCAGGAAAAACAGGCAGGGGATCACGGGTAAAGAACCGGCCGGCAATGACTGTACCGGCAGGCTCCGGACACAGCACGGATCCGGGGCCCGCCTCCGGATAAGAGAAAACCCGTGATCGTGCAAAAGGCGCCGCAAATGAGCCCGCCGGTCGCTCGGCGTTTCATCAGAAGCCCTATGGAAGAAACGCCCCGTAAAGGGAAACAGAAAAGAGGCAATGAAATTAATGTGAAAAGATAGTGAAAAATATTATATATCTGTTATGTGCCATTAAAAGGCCGCCGCGGATCATTTCACCGCGGCGGCTTTCATCCGGCATCCTACATATAGGTGCCGTATATGCTTCTGAATCTGGTAGGCGTACAGCTGTGTATCTGACGGAAGATGCGGTTGAAGGTGGCAAGGCTGCGGAAGCCGGATTCCCTGGCTACCTCGGCCACGGGCTTTCTGGTGTGCAGCAGCATCTCATCCGCCACATTCAGCCTCCGCCGGTTCAGATATTCCACAAAGGTAAGGCCGGTAAAGGAATTGAAGGAGCGGGAAAAATAGAACCGGGAAAAGCCGGCGAAGGCCGCCACCTCTTCAAGCGTGATGTTTTTCCTGAAATTCTGCTCGATAAAGGTGATCGCGCTGTTCATCAGCTCCGGATTCACGCTCTGCTTCGCGCTCTCGCTGCCGGGAAGCTCTTCCTCGTTTTTCACCATCGCCAGCTGAGCGTACATTTCCATAAAGAACCCGTAGCAGCGGGTGTTCCACAGCAGGGGTCTCTCGCTGTAGCACTGAGCGCAGCGCGTCAGCGTATCCGCGATGGCCTCGGCGTTCTTATCCCCCGCCCGCAGCACGCGCGGCGTATCCATCCATTCCTTGAGCGGCTGAAAATCGCGCATGGTAAGCAGCGGATCCGGCTCAAAGAGAAAGAGCAGACGGGAGGAATCCTCGCAGGAGTTCATCGAGTGGGTGTGGTTGGGAGAAATGAACAGCATATCCCCCTTTGCAAGCGATATGCGCCTGTCATCCACCATAAAGATCACCTCGCCCTTCCTGCAAAGGGCGATCTCGATGGCGCTGTGGCGGTGCGGGGCATAGTAATCCGCCTCGTCCGAGGGCCACACACGCACCGAGGAATGCTCGGCATAGGTGATGTATTCCTGTGTTCCGTTCAGGATGCGGAAACCGTCCGGAAAGCGTTTGTTTGCTCCGGAAGTGTTCGCTCTGTCTTCTGCTGCCATGGCTGTTTCCTCAGCCCTTTACGCTGCCCAGAGCCATGCCTGTAACAAAGTACTTCTGCAGGAAGGGGTATACCACCATGATGGGAACAGCGGAAATGACCATGATCGCGCAGCGGATTGTGATGGGCGTCACCTGCTTGCCGCTGCTGCTGGCGGCGGCGTCCACCGTCTGGTTGGCGGAGCCGGCCTGGTTCTGTGTGGAAGCCAGCATGGCGTTCAGCTTGTACTGCAGGGTGTGCAGTTCCTTTTTGCCGGCGGCATAAAGGCGGGTGTCGAACCAGCTGTTCCAGCTGCCCACGGCCACGAACAGGGCCACCGTAGCCAGCACAGGCAGGCACAGAGGAAGGATGATCGAGAAGAACGCGCGGATATCGCTGGCGCCGTCGATGCGGGCGCTCTCAAGCAGCGCCTCAGGCAGGCCGGCGATATAGGTGCGGATCACTACCATATTGAAACAGGAGAACATGCTCGGGATGATATATGCCCAGTAGGTAGATCCCAGACCCAGCGTGTTGTTCACAAGCAGGAAATTGGGGATCAGACCCGCGTTGAAATACATGGTGAACACCATGAGTACGGTGATCGGCTTGCGGAAAATGTATTCTCTCCTGCTGAGCGCGAAGGACAGCATGGAGGTAAAGAACAGGTTGAGCACCGTAATGATCACGGTTTTTGAAGTGGAGATCCAGAAGGCCTGATAGATATCCTTATCGTTCAGCATCTGCTGATAGGCCTGCAGGGAAAACTTGCGGGGATACACGGTGATGCCGCCGCGTACGGCGTCGATACCGTCGTTAAAGGAAATGGCCACGGTGTTCAGAACGGGATACAGCGTAATGATCATGATCACGATCAGGATCACCGTGTTTACGATCGGGAAAGCGATATCCCCTTTTTTTATGCGTTTCTTCATTCTCGCGGCAACTGTACTCATCAGGATACCTCCTTCCTCGTCAGATCAGCGAATCTTCGCCGACTTTTTTGGAGATCGTATTGGCGCCCAGCAGCAGCACGATGGCCACGGCGGATTTGAAGATACCCGCGGCGGTAGCCAGCGAATAGTTGGGCGTCTGCATGCCCAGGCCGAAGCGCATCACGAATACGTCGATCGTCTGGGAACGGGAACGGATCAGTCCGTTGCCCATCAGGTACTGCATTTCGAAGCCCGCTTCCATCAGATGTCCGATATTCATGATCAGAAGGATCACGAAGGTGGACCGGATGCCGGGCAGGGTGACATTCAATATCCTCTTGAAGCGGCCGGCACCGTCGATGGCCGCGGCTTCATAGAGGCAGGGGTCAATGGAGGTCATTGCGGAAATATAGATGATGGTGCCCCAGCCCACTTCCTTCCACACATTGATGATGCCCTGCAGCCACCAGAAGTGCTGCGGCTCACCCAGCCAGAAGACGGGCTTGTCTGTGATGCCGAGGCCCGTAAGCACAGCGTTGACGGGACCGTCGGTGGCAAAAATGTTCTGCGACATACCCACAACGATCACCATGCTCAAAAAATGAGGCAGATAGGTGACCGTCTGCACGGTACGCTTGAAGGCGCGGTTGCCCACTTCGTTGAGCAGTACGGCCAAAAGGATCGCGCTCACAGTGCTGAACACCAGGTTGATGATGCTCATCGCCAGCGTGTTCACGATGCTCTGGAGAAACTCGCTGTCGCCAAACAGCCACACGAAGTGTTGAAGGCCCACATAGGTGCTTCCTTCTATGCCGGCCTTGGGGTCATAGTTCATGAAGCCGGTCAGCCAGCCCCACATGGGAGCATAGTTAAAGAGCAGCACATAGAACAGCATGGGCACACTCATGACGATGAGCCATTTCTGTTGTGCCAGCGTCTGCGCTAAGCTTTTCTTCTTTACAAATTCCGGTGTCTTTATGCTGCCTGACATAAACAAATGCTCCTTTCCAAAAAGTCATGGGGAGAGCAGTGCTCTCCCCATGACCCGAAAGATTAATTACTCGCCGAGAGCTTCCTTAACGAGCTTGAGAACTTCTTCCTGCATGAAAGCAGAGTAGATCTCGCAGGAGGGGTTGATCCTCTCAACGAAAGCGTCCCAGGTAGCGTCAAAGTCAGCGGGAGCAGCCATGATGACCTTGGGCAGGTCTTCATCCTGGTAGGCCAGGAACTGCTGGTTGTAAACGAGGTCGATGGGGGTCTTGTCGATCTGCCAGGCTTCTCCGTAGGGAGCCAGCTCCAGCGTCTTGTCGAACACATCACCGGGCACCTTCAGGCCGCAGGCGGCGAGGAAGTCGATGGTGTACTGATCCATCATACCGAAGTACATTTCAGCCTGATCGCCGGGAGCCCAGGCGTTGCCGTCATCCTGCAGACCCTGCTTCTTGGGAGCGGATTCCCAGATGGCCAGAGCCTGGTTGGCGCGCTTCCATTCGGCGTTGTTGCGCTGATCGTACTGCTCCTGAGTCATGAGCATACGGCCGTTTTCTACATAGTAATCTTCGCCTTCGATACCCCACTGGAGGATCTTCTGCCATTCGTCGCTCAGCAGAGCTTCAAGCAGGGCGATAACGCGCTCGGGGCACTCGCAGCCGACGGAGATACCGAAGCCGCGGTCCTTGTTCATGACGGTACCATTTACATAGTGCTCGTCGATCTTGCCGTAGCCATAGCTCTCGTCATAAACGAGGGGAATGCCCAGGTAGGTGTTCTCATACATGCCGGCATCCTTCAGCGCCTGATCAGCAGTGCCGAAGTCCCAGCCCTGGTCGAACATACCGAGTACGATGCCGGAAGAAAGCTGGGCAATGTACTGGTCATAGTTCATAACGAAGGTGTCAGCCTTGATGATGCCCTTGTTGAATTCTTCGTTCAGCTTGGCATAGTAGGGCTTGGCATAGGGCTGATTGATGAAGGTAACGGTCTTGTATTCGGGGGTGGTGATGTCGATGAGGACTTCACCGTCATTGGGACGGCCCATCAGATGCTGTACGGGGTTGATCAGGCAGAAATGACGCCAGTCTTCGCACAGGATGTCAAAGCCGATGTATTCGGTGCCGTTCTTATCGGTGGGGTTGGCAGCGAGGAAGCGCTCGATCAGGTCGAAGTATTCATTCAGGGTGGTGGGGATCACGTAGTTGTTCCACGCGATGACCTGCTTCTGGATGAAGAACATGGGGCCGTTGGGAGCGTTCTGCACCTGGCCGTTGTAGTTGATGCCGTAGTTGGGGATGATGTACAGTTTGCCATCATGCAGCAGCTGGGCAATGCGGTTGTCGGTGTAGATGTGCTTGTAGAGGTTGGGAGTGCCTTCCTCGGTGATGTAGGGCAGCATATCGATGAGAGCGCCGGCGTTCTCAAGGATCTCGGCAGAGTTGCCGCCGTCCCACAGGTCGGGATAGTTCTCTTCGCCGCCGGCAAGCTTGATGCCGAGGGTCTCGTTCAGGTCGCCGGTCAGGAATTCGATCTCAAACTTGATGCCGAATTCTTCTTCGATCTTCTTGTAGATCTTGTTGTCTTCGGTAGGCTGGTCACCGGGATCGCCGCGGAACACGGTGAGGGTGATCGCTTCGTTACCGGACTCTTCTTCCTCGGCCAGCACAGAGGGCACGAGGGATACCAGCATGATCAGAGCCAGTACCATAGCCAGGATCTTCTTCATAAAGGTTCCTCCTTCATATTTTGGCATTGCTGCCAGATGAATATATTATTATCCCGCACAGGCAATATCGCAATGTAATATCTGGTCGAATTCGTTCACATTTTGCTATCTGATTATCATATTTTGCTGTAAGCGGTTTTTATCCCGTTCCGGCAAGTTATGACACATGATTTTCCGGTTTTGTCGTTTTCCCGCCTGTTTTATCCCTGTTCGTTCAAAAAAAGGACCGGTACGCCATTTGGCACCGGTCCCCTGTGCGCAAAAACTGATTGAAACATGCCGTTTCAAAACATCCGTCCGGCTGCTTCTTCGCGTTTTTTGTACTCACACGCGCTTTACATACGATGCCGCGGGCTTTTCTCGCGCTCTATGTTTATGATCCGCCCTCCGGTAATGAGCTTTACAGCTCATAGTTTATAACTTTCAGTCCGTCGGATAATCCGCCTGAAGAGGCACCGATGGGCTGTTTGAAAATGATCCGTATACATTTTCAAACTTCTCTTAAATCAAAGGCAGCAGCCCTCGCCATGCGGTTCATCACGGCCAGCGCCTCTCCCTTTACCGCCCAGCCCTCGGTAAGGATGCGGGTATAGCCCTCCTCATCCATCTCCCTCAGCAGAGCAAACAGCAGACGGGCGCTGTCCATCGCGTCCTTTCCCACGCTCTTCGCGTTCATCCCCTCATAAGATGCCAGATGATCCTCATGGCAGAGGACGCAGGTGTTTTCCTCGAGCGGATATTCCTTCAGCACCGCGCGGCGCACATTCTCCGCCTCTCCCAGAAACACGGTCATGCGCCCTTTCGGGGCATAGTGGCGGTGCTTCATGCCGGGGCTGGGGGCTTTTTCATTTTCCCGCAGCGGGCGCATCACGCTGTCCGCCACGCTGCAGCCGCCGCACACGGCGGCCACCATCTCCTGTGTGACCGCGCCGGGGCGGAAGATCACGGGCTCGGGGCCGGATACATCCAGCACCGTGCTTTCCACGCCCACCCGGCAGGCCCCGCCGTCAATGATCAGCGGGATGCGCCCGTTCATATCCTCAAACACATGCTGCGCGGTCGTAGGGCTGGGGCGGCCGCTCAGGTTGGCGCTGGGCGCGGCGATGGGCGTGCCCGCGGCGGCGATCAGCGCGAGCGCGGCGGCATGGTCGGGCATGCGTATCCCCACGGTATCAAGGCCCGCCGTGGTCACATCCGGCACGGAGGAGGTTTTCGGCAGAAGCATGGTGAGCGGTCCGGGCCAGAACGCGGCGGCCAGCTTTTTCGCGTTCCCGTTGATCTCACACAGGCCGTCCAGCATATCTAATGAAGAAATGTGTACGATGAGCGGGTTGTCCTGCGGACGGCCCTTGGCGATAAAAATGCGTTTTACGGCTTCGGCGTTCAGCGCGTCCGCGCCCAGGCCGTACACCGTTTCGGTGGGAAAGGCCACCAGTTCCCCTTTCCGGATCAGCTCACCCGCCTCGCGGATGCTCTCCTCTCCGGGCAGAACGATGCGTGTATCCATGTATATGATTGCCTCTTTTCATCATTTCGCGTCGCGGCGGTTGAACACCATTTCAATCTCTCCAGAGCTCTGTTCCTCGCCGAACACATCTTTTCCGTCGCGGATGAAGCGGCGGATGATCAGCGTATCGTCATCCGGCGCCTCCGCCTCCACATCGCCGGTCTTCAGCAGCGGCGAGGCAAGGCGTTCGTTCAGTATCCCGCTCACCTTCCGCAGCATTTCCGTATCTCCGCCCTCCCATTGGTAGGGAGCGCGGCAGAAGGGATCGGGCGCGCCCTGCATGCCGATCTCATCCCCGTAGTACACGCAGGGGGTGCCCGGCAGCGCGCACAGGATGGACAGCATCATCAGGTACCTCGCCTTCCCCAGGCGGTATTCCTCCTCCGTAAGCCTCCTGCCCCTGCGTTCCTCCGGCTCCAGTTCCTCAAAGGTGCGCCCCGCCAGATAGTTGACAGCCCGCGCCCGGTCATGGCTGCCGGCCAGATTCATCAGGGAATAGTAGAAGGGCTTCGGATAATTTTCCTTCTGGCTCTGTATGATCCTGCACAGGGTAAAGGCGCTGGAGCGGAAGGTGAGAAAATTCATCACCGCCTCGCGCAGCGGGTAGTTCATCACGCTGTCCAGCGTATCGCCGGTGCAGTAGCAGCGCATTTCCCCATACGCCACCTTGTGGCTGGCGTCCTCCCACACCTCGCCCAGCACAAGGCTGTCGGGCTTTTCGCGCTTCGCGGCGCGCCGCAGGGCACGCAGAAAATCCATAGGCAGCTCATCCGCCACATCCAGCCGCCATCCGGAGGTACCGCGTCTCAGCCACCTTCTCACCACGCCGTCCTTTGAAAACATGAAGCGGTTGTAGGAGGGGGAGCGCTTGTTGATCTCGGGCAGGCTGGTAAAGCCCCACCAGCAGCGGTATTTATCGGGAAAATGTTCAAAGGTGTACCAGCTGTAATAGGGACTTTTCTCCCCCGTGCAGGCGCCGCGCCGGTGATAGCGGTCATACCGGTCGAAATACACGCTGTCATCGCCCGTATGGCTGAACACGCCGTCCAGGATCACGCGCATGCCCAGCGCCTCCGCCGCGCGGCAAAGCTCCGTCAGGTCCTCCTCCGTTCCCAGCAGCGGGTCCACCTTCGTGTAATCCGCCGTATCATAGCGGTGATTGGAACGGGCCATGAAGATCGGGTTCAGGTACACCACCGTGATGCCCAGCTTTTTCAGATAGGGCAGCTTTTCTTCGATCCCCTTCAGGTTACCGCCGAAAAAGTCCAGCTCCGGCGTCCTCTTGCCGTCCGGCCCCGTGATGAACACGGGCTCCTCATCCCAGACCTCGTGCAGATACGCGTTTTTCCTGCCCTCCGGCAGCGCGCGGGGCGCGGGGGAAGCGTAAAAGCGGTCGGGAAAGATCTGGTACATCGTGCCCTCGCGCATGAAGGCGGGTACGGTATACCCTTTTTCATACACGGTGATCTGATAGCCGCGGGGCTGCCACCGGCTCATTTCCCCCGTGCCGCCCAGCATGGCGGCGTTGTTGCCGTAATAGAGCACATCGCCCTCATTGTTTTCGGCCCGGAAATCATACCAGCACAGCATGGGCACATCGGGCATGGTCAATGTATATTCAAACAGCTCCTCGGCGATCATATCCATCGGATAGAAGAACTCGCTGCCGTTATAAAAGCGCAGAAACACCCTGTCCGCGCCGATCGCCCGGATCCGTATAGCCACGGAAGCCGTACATTCCAGCGCCCCGCCGGGGTTGCGGAAACGGATGTCAAAGGAATCGTGATACAGATGCATAAAGCGTACGCTCCGAAAAAAGTTTACAATTTATTATACTCTCAGTCTCCCCCGCAGGCAAGCAATGCTTTTTCGGAAGTTTCATGGAAAACAACGCAAAAAGAGGCCCGAAAACGGCAAAAACGGCTGCCGACATGTTCCGAAGGCAGCGGCGGCGCGTTTTCGGGCTCATTCGCGCACCGTATCCCGATTTCATGCCGCGCTATGGTCAGAAGCGGATTTGTATGCTATAATAGAGCGTAAGATGTTTCCGGCAAGCACTGCTTCCGGCTTATACAGGAGGACCGTCATGAAAAAGTACCTTTGTCTGCTCGCCGTAATAGGGCTGCTGCTGCCCTCCGCGTGCTTCGCCCTGCAATTGAAAATGCCCGAAATGAGCGAGAAAAACAGTTATTCCTACGAAAACCCCGTGCTGGGCTATTCACTGCGCGTGCCGAAGGCGCTTGTTTCCCTGCCGGACAGCGATCTTGCGGAAATACTTGACAACGCGCACAGCAGAGCCGGGTTCGGCGAGGACGATTATCTGTACGATGTACGCATATGGGGCATGGCCGCCTCCGCCTCCGATACACTGGTGCTTGAGGTCCAGCTGAAAAAGTGCACTCATACCGATTTTGAAACAGAGGTGGCAAACGCGCCCAACTACAGTGAAAGGCAGGAGGCGCAGCAGGCCGAACAGGGAAACGATGTAAGCATCACCATGCTGCACGACGGCATGCTGCGCGAGACCCCGGCGGGCACCATGCTGGAAATGGCCTGCGTATGGCACTATACGGACGCAGACGGCACCCCCCGCGATACCATGCATGTGTATTATGATTACTACTGCAACAGCATCGAATACTGCTTCGTTCTGGAAGCGCCCGAACGCCTTGTGACCCTTGAAGGCATGCAGAAACTGCTCGCAGACATCATGGAAACCGTAAGGATCGAAAATGTGATAGAATAAACGGCAGCACCGCGCGGATGAGGCCGTGCTCAGCGTGCCGAAGAGCCGCGCGATACTGCCTGAGGATCAATAAAGAAAGGAAAAGATCAGCCATGAAAAGAAAAGTGACCGCCGCGCTCTCCGTTCTGCTCACCCTGTGCATGCTCCTTCCGCTGTGCGGACAGGCCCTGCAGGTGCAACTGCCCGAAGTGACGGAAAGCAATTCCTCGCCCTACGCGGATCCGGTGCTGGGATATTCCTTCCGGATCCCGGACTATCTTACTCCGCTTCCGGAGGAATATGAAAAGCTGCTCCTTGACGAGCAGAACAAGGAGAAGGAATTCGGCGATGAAGAGTGGCACTATGATGTGCAGGCCTGGTTTACCCCCGTTTCCTCCGGCGAAATGCTGTTTTTTGAGGTAACGCTCAAAAAGTGCAGCAATGAAAGCTTTGAAAACGAGGTGGCGCAGGCCCCATACTATGCCGAAAACGCCCGGAAGCAGTTCAGCGAGGCCGGGCGGGATGCGCATATCACCATGCTGCATGACGGCATCCTGCGCGAGACTCCCGCGGGGCAGATGCTGGAGATCGCGGTCATCCAGGAGGAAACCCTTGAAGACGGAACACAGTCCTCTGAGCTGTTCATTTACTACGATTTTTACTGCAACACCATCGAATATATCTTCGCGCTCACCGCGCCGTCCCGGCTGGTATCGTACGAAAGCATGCAGAAGCTGCTTGACAGCATCGTAAACACCGCCGAGATACAGCATGTGCTTGAATAAAAACGACATAAACGATCATAAGGAGGAAACACCCATGAAAAAAACCGTATGCGCGATCCTTTCCCTCATGCTTGCCCTGCTCCCCGCCCTGTGCACCGCGGAGCTGAGCCTGACCATTCCCCATGTAACGGAAGAAAACTCAACGGAATACAGCGACACCTATCTGGGCTATTCCCTGCGCATCCCCGATTTCCTCGTCAAGGTCAACGACACCTACCTGAGGCAGTATCTTGAAAGCATGAACGAAGGCAAAACGCCGGACAGCGCGGACTATGTGTACGACAGCCATCTCTGGGGCACGCAGGTCAGCAGCGAAAGCGCGATGATATTTGAAATACAGCTCAAAAAGTGCACCAATGAAAGCTTTGAAAAAGAAGTGGAAATGGCTCCCCGCTATGAGGAGATCGAAAACGCCATGCTGGAAGAAACCGGCAGCAGCACCCGCATAGCGCAGCTGCACAACGGCATCCTGCGCGAGACCCCGATGGGCACCATGCTGGAAATGGCCTATACCGTCAACTATCTGCTTGATGACGGTTCCTCCTCGCAGGAGACCCATGTCTATTACGATTTTTACTATAACACCATTGAATATATCTTCCTGCTGGAAGCGCCCACCGAGCTGATCACGGTGGAAAGCATGCAGCAACTGCTCAGCGAGCTGATGCAGTATGTGCAGATCGAAAATGTGATCTCCGATACCGCCGCCCCCGCCGCCGCGTAAACAGCGGAATTACGGGAAAAACCGGATGATCTGCGAATATGCGGAGGAGCTGACAGGCCGTGTGTAAGATAAAAAAAGCTTTGACCGTTCTGCTTGCGATCCTTGTTTTCTGCAATGTCCTTCCGGCATCCGCGAAAACCCCGAAAAAAAACATATATGCCTACTTCATCAACGGCAGAGAGATCGACCGGCTTGCGGAAGCGCTGCCGGTCCTGGTCTCATACGGAACGAACGCTGTCATTCTGGACGAATCTGTCTTTCATTACCGTACAGAAGCGCAAACCGCTGCTCTGTGCGCAGAACTCAAAAGTAAAGGCATCACTCCTTACATCCGGATACAGGTATGGTATAGGGATGATCATTGGATCTCGCCGCTCACCCAGCCCGGCTTTCCGGTATTCCGGCAGGATATTGTCGATCAACAAAAAGCCGTCATCACAGACTACCTGAAGCTGGGCTTCTCCGGCATTGTGCTCGATGATGTTCTGTTTCCCGGAACAGCGGAAAAATACGGAACGGAAAACGCGTGCAGCGCCATTACGGAAACGGTGAAGCAGCTTAATGAAGCAGCAAAGAGCACAGACCCGGATGCTGTTCTTGCCGTGATGGTCAAGCCCGACATTGAAGGGCGGAACAGGATTGATTACGGTCAGGATGTTGCGGAAATAAGCAAAAACGCGGATATCGTTATCCCGATGATGTACATCGATATTGAGAGATGGTCCGCGAAAGAAATGACCCGGATGATCGGGAAATTCGTTGATACAATACAGCCGGGCACTAAACCGGTCGTCGCCCTCCATACATATAACGCGCTCAATAACGACGAACCGCTTTCCTATCAAAAGCTGTTTGATGATGTGAAAAGCGCGGTCCGGGCCGGTTCAAACGGTGTTATGCTGTGGCAGCTGGGGCTGTCGGAGATCATTGATTTTACAAAGCTTTCTTCCATGCCCGGCACCGGCGATCATGCGCCGCTCGCTCTCCCCGCAGCAGCAGCGCTGCTGTCTTCCTGTGTGTTCCTTTGGCTTCTCTGCTTTGAACGCAGGCGAAGCCGGAAGGCACGGCAGATCCGTTTTTGACCCTGAAAGTTTCTCTGAAAAATCTCGGAAAAATTCTCCGAAAAAAGGGTTCTCGAAAAAAGTTTTCCGTTTCATTG
Organism: uncultured Clostridia bacterium; assembly: GCA_937886445.1. GTDB lineage: Bacteria > Bacillota > Clostridia > Christensenellales > Aristaeellaceae > ZC3RG03. The sequence goes on from CALGBY010000058.1 coordinate 15,249, forward strand.
TACCTCCCCGCGGCTCCCTCGTATGTATATGTGTCCGGCACAAAAGCCGGGACAAAAAATACGAAAAACTGCCATACAGGCTGAAAAGGAGATACCAAAATGGAAAACGCTGAGAAGATCATCAACATCATCACCGATGACGAACTGGAAAATGTGAACGGCGGCAGCATGCCCAAGGAAGACCCCGGCAAAGGCTACAAGTGGTACCAGATCCAGCCCGGCGACAATCTGAGCCGCATCGGAAGCATCTACCACATCAGCGTGGACAAGCTGATGGCGATCAATCAGGACCGCCGCGGGATCAAGGACAGGAACCATATCATTGCCGGGTTCTGGATCCGCGTGCCCCGGTAAACAAACCCCGTAAGAACACGGAGATTAAAAGAACACGGCCGGCAGATCGGACTGATCCGCCGGCCGTGAATTTTTCTGTTTTTCACACAAGACCGCGAAGACGCCTTTTCAGCGCGAGGGCGATCGGGATACCGGGGAAAAGCATCACAAAGGAATCAAGCGCCCACGCGGCCAGGGCGGTGGGGATCTTCAATTCCGGCCTCAGGCTGTACAGAACGCAGTCGATCACCGTTTTTACCGTGACCCCTGCCAGCATGGACAGCACGACGACTGCCGCCGCCTTCAGCCAGAACCGTCCAGACGGGGCATCCGCTTCCTTATACAGCACGCGTCCGCAGGAAAAGCCCACAATGGCGTTCATCACGATCCAGCCGAAAGCGATGCCGCGCTGGCTCATCAGCATGCTCTCGATCAACACGCCCGCCGCGCCGATGACCGCCGCCGGCACCGCGCCCAGATAGACCGCACCCACCGCCAGAGCGATATATCCCAGGTCCAGCTTGATATTGCCCGCCACCGGGATCTTCAGCAGCGTGGAAAGCACAAAATAGAGCGCGGTAAGCACGCCTGTCATCACAACTTTTTTCGTCTTCTTCGTATTTTTCATTCTGTTCTGTACGCTCCTTGCCGCCGGCAGACGGCGTAAACCTCAGGGGATACCTCCGCCGGCTCCGGTATCGCCGTCTGTTCCGGCATACAGGAGCACCCGCGGACACTTCATGATGATAGCACAAAAGCCGGCTGTTGAAAAGATAAAACGCGTGCCGCCGCGAAGAGCAACCCGGCAGAGCCTGCAAACGCCCCTGCCCCCGCCCAAAATACTCAGTGTCCCTTTTCGCGTGTCCATCGTATATATTTATGTCCGCGGGGAAGTAAAAAAGATCGTGCACAGCCGATCTGCTGACGGCCCTTCGCCGTCTCATCCTGAGGACGGGCCGAAAGCGGCAAAAGAAGTAATAAATAAGCTGAAAACAGATAAAAGGAGAGAAAACACATGAAGAACACAAAGCTGCAGAAACTGTTTGACTACCAGATCTTCTCCGGCAACAGGGAGATCGAAAAGATGTACCGCGAAGCGGAAAACCGGAACGCCGAGGCGCTCAGTCTGGATGACCTGGCCTTTGTGGCCGGCGGCGTCCGCTCCGATGAAGCGAAGGACGAAAAGCAGAACTGAACACATAAAAGCGCCCTATCCATCTTGGATAAAGCGCTTTTTTGTTGTCTGCCTTCGGCAATACCGCACAGACAAGTATTTAGCATAGAAACAATATTCTCAAGGTCAAACCACTTCGATATCCGCGTTGGAATAAGCGGCATACACCAGGGTGTGTCTCTAAAATGAGGAATGTGCAGTTTAAAGCAGATTTTCCGTCAGTTCAAGGCGAAGAACCGAAGGTTTACTGGAGGTAAAT
>CALGBY010000059.1 GCA_937886445.1 uncultured Clostridia bacterium
CTGACGGAAAATCTGCTTGAAACTGCACATTCCTCATTTTAGAGACACACCCTAAGTTTTCTGAATATGCTCCATCAATTTCCGGCTGATCTGATCATACTTACTGCTCATAGATCACAACTCCGGTATCCCGGATCTCCCGTTCAACACGGGAATCCGGAATAACATCACAGGTGTCGATCAAATCGACTTTGCATTCAAGTGATTCACACACATCATCCATCAAGCCAAAGAACGCAAGCCCTCGAAGCCCGCTGTCCACATGCAGGTCCACATCGCTGTGCGCTGTTGCCCGTCCCTTGCCGTACGAGCCGAAAAGAATCGCTTTCCGCACCTTATTCTTTTGAAAGATCGGCACAAGAACATGCCTGAGTTGTTCCAAGGTATATACCTCCGACATCTGCTTATCACCTCCGTCCGGTCTCATTGATCTCGTTATATCAACTTCGAAGAACAGGTTCCATAGCTGCCGGGCTGTTTGTCCGGCAGACCCGCGTGCGTTAAAATGCTCCCGGAGCACGGCTCAGGCTGCCGGTACAGGCAGCGGCAGAACGAGCACGCCGGCGATCTGCAGCGCGATGACCGCGAAGCCGAGCAGCAGCAGATAAACGGAGAAGCCCATAAAGCTGTTGCGGCGGCTTACCAGCTTCAGGAAGACGCGAACGGCGATAAAGCCCACCGCGGCGGCTGCCGCGATGCCCAGCACAACGCACAGCAGATTGTCCTTGAGCATGCCGCTCACGCTGAGCTGCGACAGGGTGTTCAGTTCATTGTATTCGTTTACCGTATCCAAAAAGTGCTTTCCGTCCAGCAGCAGACCGCCGAGGATGGCGGGCGCGCTCATCATAAAGCTGAAGCGCGCGGCTTTTTCCTTGGAGGCACCGGCCGCCACACCGCCGAATATGGTACTGCCGCAGCGGGAAATGCCGCTGTACATGCCCACAGCCTGCATGCAGCCCATCGCGGCCGCCTGCTTCCAGGAGATATCCTTTTCCTTTCCGGCGCGTCTCTTGCTGGCGATGGCTTCCGCCCAGGCCAGAAGCAGCGCGGTCAGGATGAAGAACCCGCCCAGAAAGAAGCCGCTGTCCAGCAGGTCATCCACGGGAACGCCGTTGATCTCCACCTTTTTGAGGAGCAGCTTCATGAGGAACGCGGGAACGGAGGCAAGGATGAGCATCCCCAGCGTTTTGGATCTGAAGAGGTGGCGCAGGATATCCATCCAATCCTTCCAGAACACGACGATCACGGCAAGCAGCGTGCCGAGGTGCAGAAACACGGTAAAAAGCGAAAGGAAGGCTTCCTGAGGGGCGTTCTGTACCTCGATGCCCAGCAGCTTTTCGGCAAGCAGGATGTGGCCCGAGGAGGAGACGGGGAGAAACTCACCCAGCCCCTGCAGTATTCCCAGTAAAACGGCTTCGATGTTTGAAAACAGTTCCATTGTGTTTCCTCCGGCATCGGTTGATGTACAGAGGCATTTTATCACAGTAAAAATGCGATTGCAACCGTGTGACGGAATTGTCACACGGTTTGTGACGCGGCCGGGCGCTCAACGATCGTTTTTTCTGTCTTCCGTGCCCTCCTTCAGCACAACCTGCACCCCGGCATCGTATTTGCGCGAAATGGTATGGGCTGCCTTCCGGTTGGCTACCGTATCAAATATGATGGAAAAATCATAATCCGGCGGGTAAAGCTCGCTCGCGGGCACCAGCAGACGCAGACGGTTGTGGCGTACGGTGAGCTTTTTTCCCTGCAGCTGAATGATGACATTGCCGTCGTCATCGGCAGGCCGGTAAACGATCGCGGTCTTGTGCTCGGGCAGGAGCGCAACGCTGTCGCCCATGTCAAAACGGCAAAAATCGTTTTTTTCCGCTTTTTCGGCCCGGCGAAGAAGGCTTCCCGGCACATGCATGGACTTATGCCCGCCGCTTTCAGCAGCGGCCATGACCCCGCGCTCCGCCGCCTGCTTCGCGCGGAAGAGCAGCCCTTCATCCATGCCGAGACGGCGGGCGATCTCAATAGCGCAGCTTTCACCGCTCAGCCCCATTTCGAGCCGGTAGAGCGGCTGCAGGGACACCTTGTCAAAGGCCATCCTGGCGGAGATCACATGCTCTGTCTGCTCCGCCCATTGCTTGATCTGCGGGTCGTGGGTGGTGACCATAAAGAAGCACCTGCGCCGTGTGAGTTCTGTGAGCACGGCGGCGGCGATGCCGGAGCCCTCCGCGGGGTCGGTCCCGCTGCCCGGTTCATCCAGCAGCACCAGGCTGTCCCGGCTGCACTGCTCCAGAATGCGTATCATATTGGTCATATGGCCTGAAAAGGTGGAAAGGTTCTGGCTGATGCTCTGACTGTCTCCGATGTCGCAGAGCACCCGGTCCGCCATGCAGATCTCGGTGCCCTCTGCGCAGGGGATATGCAGGCCGCTCTGGGCCATCAGCGTTAGCAGCCCCACCGTTTTCAGGCACACCGTTTTGCCGCCGGTATTGGGCCCTGTTACGGCGATGCCGGTATCGGGAAAGCCGAGCTCCAGATCCAGCGGTACGCAGGTTTCCCTGCTGAGCAGGGGATGCCTTGCCTTTACAAGGCGGATGTGCCTTTCGGCTGTCAGCCTGACCGGCCCCGCCCCCATTGCTTCGCTCAGCTTTGCGCGGGCAAAAAGCGCGTCCACATCAGCCATCACGCGGATGGCGTCCCGGAAGGCGGCCTCCTGAGAGGCTACACGGTCGCTGAGCGCCCAGAGGATACGCCGCTCCTCCGCGTCGGTTTCCACTGCCAGCCTGTCCAGCTCCTCACGAAGCTCCCTCACTGCCGACGGCTCCATAAACACGGTGTTTCCCTTTGAGGAGGTGTCTACCACCCGGCCGGGAAAGGTGCTCTGGAAGCGCTTCAGCACGGGCACCACATAGCAGCCGTTCCGCTCGGTGATATAGCCGTCCGCCAGTGCGGCACGGTGGTGAAGCAGAACGCGGTTCAGCTTTTCGCGTACTTCCGTTTCCGCCCGCTCGCGGCGGCGGCGAAGATCCCGCAGAGCGGGGGAGGCGTCATCCAGCACGCTGTCCTCCCGTACGGAGCGGCCGATCTCCTCCTCTGTTTCGGAAAGATCGGGGCATTCGGCGCATCGGGAGGCGATGCCCGCGTTGAACGCCCGCACGCCCTCAAGATACCGGCTCAGACGGCGCACGGTGGTGCAGAAGCGCATCACCTCGCTCAATTGGTCGGGCAGCAGCATGCCGCCCCGTACAGCTTCGTCCAGACAGCTCTGCGTTCCCTCCGTTTCGGAAAGCGGAGGAAGACCCGCGCCGTTCAGCACGCGCAGAGCGGCAGTCGTTTCTTCCATGCGCGCGGCGCAAAGCTCCTCGTTCATGATGGGACGGGTCTCCGAAAGCCGCTCCTTTGCCGCGGCGGATATCGCCTGCTGTGTGAGGAGCTCTATGATTTTGTCGTATTCCAGTGTGATCATGTCCTGTGTCATGCGGACCTCCTGTTTTTTGCCTCCTACGGGGCAGGATTCAGGCATGACCGAAAAATCAGGGACTGCGGGGGAGAAGGCGAAAACGGCAACAAAAAAATGCCCGGAATCCTTCCTTAACGCGGCAGGACATAAGCAAACAGGCGGTCATGCCGCCGCATTGTTTACCTGTCCGTGCACCCTGTTACTGAACCGATTCCAAACATTCCCTCCGCAGCGCCCCGTTCCAGACAGGACAACTGATGCGTTTATTATATCCGGGCGCGGCCGGGCTGTCAATGAAATTTTCAGATCGGCATATTTTCCCGTTGCCGGGCGGATTTTTTGCTTTCATGCGAATTTGCTCATGACAAGTTTACATTCCCGGTGTATAATGAACCGTATGATCTGCGAAGAAAGATGAGCATGGCCGGGGGCGGCAGCGTACCGGTGTAAAGAAAACCGCGGGGAGGCATGATATGGAAATCAGGATCACCGATGTGCCTTGTGAAATGATCGAGATCGGAAAACAGATCGCGGCTGAAAAAAGATATTTGTATACAGACGAAGCGCTTGAACAGCTCCGTCATGAGTTTGACACATTCGGCGGAGATTATTCCAGCGGCGATGATTTTATCTATCAGTACATCTATGATCACTGGATGTACGGAGTAGATTCCAATGAAGAATGTACCTTCTGCTTCCGGAACAGGACGCATGCCGAAAAGGCGGAGTATGTGACATGGGATAACCGGTTTCAGTATTATACGGTGCTGAATAACAGGAAGGATATCCATCTGCTTGACAACAAGTATGATGCGTATCTGAAGCTGAAAAAGTATTATAAAAGAGAAGCGATCCTCGTATCCGACAGGGAGGATCTTGAGCTTTTCACAAATTTTGTGAAAAAGCACGGCAGGGTGATCGTGAAACCCGTCAACCTGTATCTCACCATCGGCCTGCGCTGGCTGAATGCCGATGAGATCACCGATTACAGCGCGGTACTGGATGAATTGATCGAAAGCGCGAAGGAATTTGCCAAGATCGATTCGGGCAGTCTTCCGAAGCCCTCGGTGATCGTTGAGGAACTGCTTGATGACGGCCCGGCTATGCCGCCCTTCAACCCCGATATGCTTTCCCTGATCCGCTGTACAACGGTTTTGACCCCGGAAGGCGTAAAGTTTTTCTATCCGGTATTCAGAGCCTGCTCCGCGGTCGTAAAGGGTGAGCTGGGGATCGACTATGAAAAAACGGATGTATTTATTTGCTCCGTTGATAAGGAAAGCGGAAGGATCACCTCCGGCGGATATGACTATTTCGGAAATGTGAACGAAAAACACCCCATTTCCGGGCAGCGCTTTGAAGGGACACAGCTTCCCGAATGGGATCAGCTGCTCAAAATGCTTACGGAGGCGGCGCTTGAGCTTCCTTCGCTGCGGTATATCGGGTGGGATGCCGCGTATTCGGCAAAGGGCTGGTGTATCATCGAGGGGAACTCAAACGGAGAGTTTTTCGCTCAGATGGTGTACGGCCACGGGTTCAAACGGGAGTTTGAAAAGATGATCGGCTGGAAGCTGTCGCCTGAGCTCTGGAAGCATCCTTTGCTCAGAAGAGAGCATGTATAAAAAGACAGGCGGGAAAAAGCTATGTGGATGATATTCGCGATCCTCTCAATGATACTGTGCGCGGCGGGAGAAGTGCTCGGAAAGAAGGTCGTTCGTGAGCATTCCGCTGTCATCCCGCTGATGGCGTACGCCACTTCTTCGCTGTTCTGCTTTATATCGGCGATCGTTATGTGGCTGGGCGGCCTCGGGGAAAGCGGGGCCTCCCCTGTTCAGCTCCTGACAGAGAACCCGCTGATCATCCTGGCAGCCGCCAGCACATTTCTTGCTACAATACTGACGCTTGTCGCGTTCAGATACATCGGGGTATCGGTCGAAGCGGTCATATCGGGCGTATCAGCTGTTTTTCTGTTTCTGGGTCTTGTGAGCATAAATGTTTTTACCGACAAGCTGGAATCTGTTAAGGAGCTTCTTGCTCCGGGTAGACTGATCCCGGTCATTTTCATCATCGCCTTTATCTTCTGCCTGGCCAGAACGGACGGGAAAAGTGAGAACGCCCTGCCGAAACCTGAAAGAAAGCATACGGACATGCTGATCGGCATCCTGATCATGCTGCTTTCCTGCGTGTTTGACGCCTCGGATTCGCTGATCGTTTCATACTGCGTGGCGGATGATCAGATAGGGGCCATGGATTATTATATCGCGGCGGATTTTATAGATATCCTGTTCGGGGCAGGCTGCTTTGCCGCGGCGGTACTGAAAGCGAAAAAAACGCGTGTATCGTTCAGAGAATGCGCGAAAGCCATTCCCGTGATGGTCGTCATGGGCATTCTCGGTGTCGGCGCTATGTATACCTATCTGGCTGGCTCCGGTTACGACGCCGTCAAGCTTGCCATGCTGTTTATTGCCTATCCCATCGTTCCGCTTATCGGGGCAAGGGTCTTTCTGAAAGAAAAGTACACCGTCCGGCAGTATCTGTGCATATTCGGCATTGCCGCCGCGTCGATCGTTTTCTGCCTGATGGATTATGTCAGCTGAAAGAGCTATGATAATGAAGGAGGTTTTCCCTATGCGTGAAAAAATCGAAAGCATACTGAATGAGATCGTTCCGGGCATCGATCCTGCATGTGTGACGCTGGTCGAATCCGGGTATATCGATTCCCTTGCTTTGATCAACCTTATATCCGAGCTGGATATCGAATTTGATATCGATATCACGTTTGATGAACTGAGCGTCGACAATTTCAGCTCTGTTGATGCCATACAGGCGCTGGTGGAAAAGAAGGTACGCTCCGGCGGATTATGAGGATGAGAGAACTATCAATAAGATAAATATTCATAATCAGCCAGATAAGGAAGCGATAATTGATGTAGTTGGTAAGCTACTTAAGATATTATATCCAGGATATTATAGTGATAATGTTTATAAGATTTATAGTCTTAAGAACAACATGTCAGCAACCATCGAGGATGTTATCTTCAGATTAAAGAAGCAGATAGTGCTAGTTCTTAATTATTGCAGTAGCGATGATTTTGCTTCAGAAAGCGAGCTTGATGCGAAGGCTGATCAGATAGTATTAGATTTTATGCACAAGATTCCTTCTATCAGAGAGACCCTTGAGACAGATGTGATAGCAGGCTATGAGGGTGATCCAGCAGCAGCCAGCAAAGATGAGATCATATTCTCATACCCAGGATTTCATGCTATATCAATATACAGAATGGCGCATGAGCTCTTCTTATTAGGTGTACCTATGATTCCTAGAATCATGACAGAGTATGCGCACAGCATAACAGGTATTGATATTCACCCAGGTGCTACAATTGGTAAATATTTCTTCATAGACCATGGTACAGGTATTGTTATCGGAGAGACGACTATAATTGGTGAGCACGTTAAGATATATCAGGGTGTTACTCTTGGAGGTCTTTCAACCAAGGGTGGTCAGTCACTTAGTGGCAAGAAGAGACATCCGACTATTGGTAACAATGTTACTATCTACTCAGGCGCATCTATTCTTGGCGGCGAGACAGTCATCGGAGATGACGTAGTAATAGGTGGCAATACATTCATAATTAGCTCTGTTGAAGCTGGAAAAAGAGTCAGCATGGGCAAGCAGGAGCTTAAATTTTCGT
>CALGBY010000060.1 GCA_937886445.1 uncultured Clostridia bacterium
AACACGGCATATGATCAGCGCGAGTCAAAGCAGCGCGTGTACCTTCTCTTTTTCATCTTAATCTACCTCCTCATAATATATAATGCTGCATAAGGATATTTGTTGCACAAAACCAAAAAATTTTTAGCAGAGCTTATCCGGATGTTTTTCAAACCAGCGCACGGGATCCCGCGGCTGCTCCGCCGTTCCCTGCTATCTCATAAAGGCAGTCACGGAGCGGGCGACCTTCAGCACCTCCTCTGTGGATACCTCGCAACCCTGTACATACATGACCGTGTCTCCCACACACCATACTACTGTAGTAAACGTTAAAGCTGCATGTCCGTCTTCAATCAATGTGGCGGGGTAACCGTTGATCTGTATATCCGTTACCTCAGCCCCTTCTACATTAAAGTTCATGGCTCCGTACGCGCTGCATACAGTAAATTCCAGTTCACGGTCATTCGCGTCTCTGTAAGTGATCGTGCTGTCTCTGGGGAAAGGGATATACTCATATACCGTAAACCCTTCCGGAATATAGGAAAGAAAATAATTCTCGGGCCAGTCCGCCGGGATATCGATGCTTTCCCCCGTCGTCTGCATCCCCACCTGCAGGTAGGAGGAATTCTGCCGCTGCACAAAGTTTACGATCTCTACACGCATATCATTGCTGAGTGCCACCGCGGCAACAAGCCCGAGATTGAGCACCATCAGCACCGCCGCGGCGATCTTTACCGTGCGGAACGCCGTTTTCAGCAGTTTGGCTCCGCGGCGCCGTTTTTTCATGGTCCGGTCGATCTTTTTCAGCAGCAGAGGCGTATTTTCCTCCGTCATTTGCCGTATCAGCGCTTCTTCACCGGCATCCGGCATCCCCGCGCCGCTTTGCTCCTCCCGGGCAAGGTACGCGGCCAGTTCAAATGCCGCCTGCTCGTAGTTTTCAAGCGGCGAAAGGCTCTTTCTGTCTGCCATCACACCTTCACCTCCTCTTTTTCCAGCAGCGCGATCAGCCTGGCACGCATGCGGCTCAGCCTGCATCTGAGCGTGGAAGGCAATATCCCCAGTTCCTTTTCCATCTCGGCCGGGCTCATCTTCAGCATGTATTTCATTTCAAACAGCTGCCGGTCCGTTTCGGAAAGCTGTTTTACGCAGGATGTAAGCATACGCATATCCATGCTGTACAGGATCTGCTCCTCCGGCCGGGAGGCGATATACTCAGCCTCCGCATCCCGCCTGAGCAATACCTCCCTGCGCCGCTTCTTTTTGCGCAGCAGCGTCAGCGCCTCGTTTTTCGCGGTCACCGCGGCATAGCCGCCAAGCGCCCGCTCATCCAGTTCCCGCACCCGGTCTATCCGGTCGATCAGGCGCAAAAGCGCCTCATATACAGCATCCTCCGTATCGGTACGGTTTTTCAGCACTGCCCAGCACACGCGGTACATATCTTCTCCGCAGCGCAGAAACAGGCTTTTCATAAATTCCGCGTCATCTTCATCGCGTATCGCCAGTATACAAAAGGGAAACAGCATGCAGCTCCTCCTTTCCTGAAATCATTATGAATATAGCATAGCCGCGCAAACGGTGTCCATCCCCGGGGAGGCGCGGCATAACCCCCCTCCTAATATATAATGCTCAAAAAACCGTTTTGCTGCACCCTTCCGAAAATTTTTTTCGCACATTTAGCGCATGCAAAAACCGCCGCGTCACCGCGACGGCTCTGTTTGCATTACTTCAGCATCGTTACACTGTCGGCGATCCTGAGCGCCGTTTCCTTGTCACAGAAACAGTAAACGATGAACAGCCGGTTGTGTTCTGACCAGATCACCCTTACATAGCCGTTTTTTTCTATCACAGTGGCCGATACATCATGCACATTTTCCGTGCTTACCAAAGCGTTTTCCGAATCGACAACATAGGTGGCTCCATAGGTATCTTCTATAAAGCGCAGCATTTTTCTTTCACTGTTTCTGAACACCGCTTCATAGGCATCGGAAAAATCCAGCTCATACTCCTCCGGTATATACGAAGGGAAAAACACGCCCGTCCATTCTTCCGGAACATCTCCTGACGCCCCACCGCGAACAAGCTGTACTTCCGTACGGTTGCTGTACTGCTGAATATCCAGCTTCAGCACGCCCTCTTTTACCATGCCTACCGTTGCCAGCGCGGATGCCATGCTGATCACAAGCGCCGCCGCGATGATCAGCGCCACCCTGGCGGCCACCGGCAGGGATGACGGCTTTGCCCTGTGCCTCTTCTTCAGATATCCGCGGTGTTTTCTGATCAGATCCAGTATCGCGGGCTCTCTGTTTTTAAGCTCGTCATCCAAAGCAGGCGGCAGCTCACCGGACTCACGAAGTACCTGCTCGGCTTCCGCTTCAAATTCCGTTTGCATAACAAGCCGGATCGTGAGAGAATTGATCTCCTTGCGGAGCTCCTCCGCGGTCATATATTCATCAATCATGTTGATCCGCCCTCCCCAGCTCATTGAACAATGCTTTCCTTGCTCTTGACAGACAGCTGCGTACACTGTTCACGCTGATCTCCCGTACACAAGCGATCTCTTCATCCGTACGCTGCTCAAAATACTTCATGACGAGCAGATCACGGTCTTTATCATTCAGCCGGTACAATGCTTCACGGAGAGCGTTCAGCTCTGCTTCCGCGAGCAATCTTTCATCGGGCTGCCTGTTCTCCGCCTCCGCGTCAGACATGCGAACATATCTTGCGTTCCGGACACCCTCTTTTTTTCTTTTCCTCAGATACATGAGCGAGGTGTTTTTTACGATAGCAAGTATGTACGGCGTTCGTCCGGCCCCGGATATTTCTTTCAGACTGTCTATTTTTTCGATCATCCTGATGCATGACGCCGAAACCATATCACCGGCAATATGCGGGTCTCCTACGATCCTGTACGCCATAGTGAACATTGCCTTCTCGTTTTGCAAAAAAAGCTGCTGTATAAAGTCACGATCGTCATCATCTTCGATCATCATCAGCGCAGAAAACAAGATCAACCGCATATCCCCCCTCTCCTGTATATCACGCCCGGTATAAGGAAAAAGCAAGGCTGCCGCGGTTCATTTTCCACGGCAGTCTCCTGTTGCCGCCTTCGGTGAGGCACGGCTGTTCGTCTGAAAACAGCCGTACACCGCTTCCGGATGCCGTTACACGCCGGCTGTACCGAGCAGTGCCAGCAGTTCCTTCTCATCGATCACGCGGATGCCCAGCTGCTTCGCTTTCTCCAGCTTGCTTCCGGCTTCCTCGCCGGCCACCACATAATCCGTCTTTTTGCTTACGCTTCCGGCGCACTTACCGCCGTTCCTTTCGATCAGCTCCGTCACCTCGCGGCGGCCGTAGGTGGGCAGTGTGCCGGTGACCACCAGCGTTTTTCCGGCAAGCGGCTTCGTGCCCGCTTCCTCAACAGGCATGGCGGTGTTCACCCCGGCGGCTGTCAGCTGCTGTATGCACGCCCGGTTCTTCTCATCCGCAAAATACGCAAGGATGCACTCCGCGGTGGTTTCTCCCACATCCTCGATACCGGTCAGCTTTTCCCTGTCCGCTTCCATCAGCTCCTCAAGCGAGGAGAAATGCTTCATGATATCCTTCGCGGTGTTTCTGCCCACATTGCGTATGCCGAGCGCCGCCAGCAGGCGCGCGGCATCCTGTGTTTTGCTCTGCTCGATCGCGGCAAGGATCTTATCGGTATTCTTTTCCTTGCCGATCAGCCCGCTTTCGATCAGCTCATCTCTTTTATCCTTCAGGGTATAAAGGTCGGCAAAGGTGCGCACATAGCCCTCGCTCACCAGCGCCTCCACCTGCTTTTCGCCAAGGCCCATGATGTTCATGCAGTCCAGGCTGACAAAGTATTCCAGCGTGTGCACAAGCTGCGCCGGGCAGGAGGGCGATACACAGCGGATATCCGCCGTATCCTCCTCCCGCACAAGCATGCTTCCGCACATGGGGCAGCGTTCCGGCGCAAGGAATACCCGCTCCGGCTCCTTTACGCAGCCGTTCAGCTTGGGAATGATCTCTCCGCTTTTGAACAGCCTGTATTCCCCGCCGATGCCGATCTTCATCTCATTGATATAATCCTGATTGTGCAGCGTGGCGCGCGACACCATCGTGCCGCACAGGCGGGCGAGCTTCAGGGTCTCCCGATCATGGAAGATGCCGGTAAAGGTCAGCTTGCCCGTTCTTCCCACATCCACCTCGATCTCATCCATCACCACCACCCGCTCCTCAGGCGGATACTTATAGGCGATGTGACCGGCGCTGTACTTGCTTCCGGCGGGAAAATCGCTCCGGAAGGCCGTTTCATCCAGCTTGACCACAGCGCCGTCGATATCGTAAGGCAGGCTCTCGCGCATATTGCCGATCTCGTCGATCGCCGCGAGCACCTCCTCCGCCGTATGACACTTTTTGTGCCACACCGCGGATACCCCCAGCGCGGACAGCCTGTCCAGCGCGGCGGTGTGCGTTTTCATCAGCTCCTCCGGCCCGCGCTGCACATTGAACACAAACATCCTCAGCCCGCGGGAACGGGTCACGGAAGCGTCCAGCTGGCGCAGCGTACCGGCCGCGAGATTGCGCGGATTGGCGGCCTCCTTCTTTCCGGCCGCCTCCATCTCACGGTTATAGCGGTCAAAATCCTCATGCGTCATGTACACCTCGCCGCGCAGCTCCAGATCATCATACGGAGCATCCAGCACGGGGCGCACATCCTCCACCGCCAGCGCGTTCAGCGTAACATCCTCTCCGGTCAGGCCGTCCCCGCGCGTTTCCGCCAGCTTCAGGTGCATCCTGCCGTCCTCCGCCTTTGCGTAGCGCAGCGTCATGGAAAGGCCGTCGATCTTTGTTTCCACCGAAAACGCGCAGCCGGGATGCAGGGCGTGTACCTTGTTCACCCAGCTTTCAACATCCTTTTTATCAAACACATCCTCAATGCTCAGCATCGGCACACGGTGCGCCACCTTTACACCGGCGCTGCGCTTCGCGGTGCCGCCGATCTTCTGTGAGGGCGAATCGGGCGTCACCCATTCGGGATGCTCCTTTTCAGCTGCCTTCAGGCTGATCATCAGCCGGTCATATTCCCAGTCCGATATCGTGGGCGCGTCCTGATTGTAATAGGCGTCCATATGGATATCGATGGTCTTTTTCAGCTTCTGATATTCTTCAAATGTCATTTCCGTATGCCCCCCTTCGGATGAAATGCCAACGGGCTGTCAGACTGTACACGGTTTACTTATTCCCCTGCGGAGCATCGCCCGCGGGCCTGTCTCTCAGGTCTCCAGCTTTGTGATCGGGGCGATCGCGAGCGCCAGCGTTTTTACGCCCGCCGTCTGAAAGGCGATCACGATCTTCGCGTCCGCTCCCCGTCCGCTCACGCTCTGCACCGTGCCTACGCCGAATTTGCGGTGCATCACCCGGTCTCCGGGCTTGAACAGCGTGGGAGCAGCGGAAACCGGCGGCGCAGAAAAGCCCCTGGTCACGCCCGGGATATCCAGCGGATTCTTAACGGCAGGCTTTGCGGAAGCCGCGTTCCCGGCATTTCCACCGCGGAATACAGAGGAAACGCCCCATTTGCTTTGCGGCCGGGAAGAAAAAGCATCCTTCCCGCGCCCCGGGCGCGAAAACGCGCCGGAGAAGCCTCCGCCCTTCCGTCCCTCCTCCTCAAGCAGTCGCCTCGGAATTTCCGAAAGGAACACGGAGGGAGGGTTACAGCTCAGCTGGTTATAGGTCATACGCCTGAAGGCCCGTGAAAGATACAGCCTCTGCTTGGCCCTTGTAATGCCCACATAGCACAGGCGGCGCTCCTCCTCCAGCCTTCCGGGCTCCTGCTCGCACCTGGCCGAGGGGAATACCCCCTCCTCCATGCCCGCGATGAACACAGCGCCATATTCCAGACCTTTCGCGCTGTGCAGCGTCATCAGCGTAACATACTGCGGTGCCTCGTTTTCCCGGTCCATATCCGTGACCAGCGAAACATTTTCCAAAAACGCCTCCAGCGTTTTTTCCTCGGAGGAGTTTTCAAATTCCTTTGCCGCGGATACAAGCTCCTGCAGGTTCCCGATCCGGTCCCGTGCCTCGTCGCTGTCCTCCCGCTTCTGTTCATCGATCAGGCCGGTCTCATTCAGCATCCATTCCACAAATTCGGAAAGGGTAGAGGTCGCCTTTTTCATGATCATGGAATACAGCAGGCTTACAAACGAGGAGATGCTCTTCTTGGCCCGGGGGCCTACGCTTTCGGGCAGCGCGCTCAGCACGGAAAAGAACGGTACATTTTCCCTGCCCGCCTCATCCGAGATCAGCTGCACGGTGGTATCTCCGATGCCGCGGCGCGGAACATTGATCACGCGCTTCAGGGAGACATCATCGGATGGGTTGACCGTGATGCGCAGGTAGGCCACGGCGTTTTTGATCTCGGCGCGGTCATAGAAGCGCGTGCCCCCGAACACCCTGTAGGGAATGCCGCTTTTCATCAGCAGTTCTTCTATCACACGGCTCTGCGCGTGGGTGCGGTACAGCACGGCGGTATCGCCGTAGGGCACGGTATTTTTGTTTTCCTGTATGTTCTGGGCGATCCACGCCGCCTCTTCCCATTCATCCCCGCCACAGAAAAGGCGTATCTTTTCCCCCGCTTCCCCGTCGGTCCAGAGCGCTTTTTCCTTGCGCTCCGCGTTATGGGCGATCACCTGATTGGCCGCGTCCAGAATATTGGCGGTGGAACGGTAGTTCTGCTCAAGGCGGATCACCGCGGCATCCGGATAATCCTTTTCAAAGTCCAGTATGTTGCGGATATCCGCGCCGCGCCACCCGTAGATGGACTGGTCATCATCGCCCACCACGCACAGGTTTCTTGAGGAGGCGGTGAGCATGCGCACCAGCTCGTACTGCGCGGTATTGGTATCCTGATATTCATCCACATGCACATAGCTGAAGCGTTCCGCGTAATACTGCAGCACGGGCGGATGATCGGCAAAAAGCTGCAGTGTGCGCAGAAGCAGGTCATCAAAATCCAGCGCGTCACACAGCTTCAGCTTCTGCTCGTACAGGCGGAAAACATCATGGACGCGGGAAGCCCGGTACCCCTTGTCCGACCGCTCAAACCAGTCATCCGGCGTATAGAGCTTGTTTTTCGCGTCCGATATCTTCGCGCGGATCTCGCGGGGCGGAAGCTCCTTTTCATCTATATTCAGCTGCTTCAGGCTTTCCTTGATCACCTTCAGCTGGTCATCGTCATCGTAGATGACAAAGGAACGCTTATACCCCAGTTTTTCTATATCCCGGCGCAGCACACGGCAGCATACGCTGTGAAAGGTGCCGATCCACATATCCTCCGCGTCCGCCCCGGCCAGCTTTTCCACGCGGCTTTTCATTTCCTTTGCCGCCTTGTTGGTAAAGGTGAGGGCCAGGATCTGCCACGGCTTTACGCCGTGCGCGATCAGGTTGGCAATGCGGTAGGTGATGGTACGGGTCTTGCCGCTGCCGGCTCCGGCCAGAATAAGTACGGGGCCGTCCAGCGTTTCGGCCGCCCTGCGCTGCATGGGGTTCAGGTCATTCAGATTCATCGTTTTCTTCCTTGCTGCGTTGTCTAGGGTGTGTCTCAAAATGAGGAATGTGCAGTTTCAAGCAGATTTTCCGTCAGTTCAAGGCGAAGAACCGAAGGTTTACTGGAGGTAAATCGAGGTTCGACAACGCAGAAATGACGGAAAAGATGCTGAAAATGCATCGTTTTGAATTTAGAAACACACCCTAAGATCAGTTGTCATAAAAGGTATTTCCGCCGATGAACTCCCTGAGGAGAGAAAGCGGCGGGATCTCACGGAGCGCGTCCTCCGGGGCAGGCAGGATACAGTACAGGATGCGCAGCAGCCGCCTTGCCGCGGTAAAGTTCGGGCTGTCAGGCCGCACCGCGCTCAGCGCTCCGCTGATCTCATTTTTCAGTACCGCCAGTTCATAGTGCAGCACGCTGTTGAACACGAGATCCGCCTCCTCCTGATAGGGGAAGATCCACCGTTCCTCGCCGCGGCGCACGCTGGCCCACACCTCCATCGTTTCCTCAACCGGTGTACCGCGGAACCTGAGATCCCGCACGATGCGCCTGAGAAGACGCGCGTCGGTGGTGCGGATGCGGTTATGCGCGTCCAGATTGATGCTTGTCAGCTCGGTAATAAAGATCTTGAAGATCAGGTTTTTGTCAAAGCCCTCGTGCAAAGCGGGGTTGAGGGCATGGATGCCTTCCATGATCAGCACATCATTATCCTCAAGGCGCAGAGGGTACATTTCCTCCATCCGTTTATGCACGTTAAAGTCAAACCGGGGCATCATCATTTCCTTCCCCGCGAGCAGGCCCTCTATGCAGCTTCTCAGCAGCTCCGTATCCAGCGCGTCCAGCGCCTCCAGATCCGGCTTGCCGTCCGCCTCAAGCGGCAGGGTATCCTTGTTTCTGTAAAAATCGTCCAGCGATACCAACACCGGCTGCATACCCAATACACGCAGATGCACCCGCAGGCGGTTGGCAAAGGTGGTTTTTCCGCTGGAGGAAGGGCCGGCGATGAATACGGCCTTCGCGCGGCGCGCGAAAACAGCATCCGCCGCCTCGGCCGCGGATTTATCCTGCAGCGCCTCATTGATGCGGATGAATTCACGGAATTTTCCGCTTACGATGGTATCGTTCAGATCCGCCACCGTGCTCACGCCCAGCACACGGCACCACATATTCCCCCTGTCAAAGGCCTCAAGGTGCCGCTCAAGCACGGCAGGCGCGGCAGGCCGGTCCGGATCCTTCGGAGAGGGCATCTGCATCACAAAGCCGTTTTTGCATTTCCACACGGAAAAAGCGTTCAGCATGCCCGTACGGGGCAGCATGGCGCCGTAAAAGTATTCATACATCCCGCAAAGGCCGTATACCGGGAAGGTCAGATCCGCGCAGTAGTCCAGCAGATGCATCTTGTCCGGCTCGCCCTGAGAAGCGAAATAGACCTCTGTCTGTTCTCTTGTCCAGGTCTCCCGGATGAAGGGCAGATCCTCGCTGACGATGCGCCGCATCTCCTCCTCAAGCGCCTTCAACTCCTCTTCCTCCGCCGCGCATTCCCTGAAGCTCATGTACACGCCGTAGCCAAGGGAATTATCGATCCTGATATGCCTGTCCGGAAACAGCCGTTTCGCGGCAAGGAGCAGCACAAAGCGCAGCGAGCGTTCCCAGATGCGCCGCCCCTCCTCGTCCTGATAGGTAAGCGGGCGCAGCGTGACATCGCTGTCGATGCAGGCGCCCAGCTCCAGAATGCTCCCTCCGCACAGGCAGGCCAGCACCCGTTCACCGGGGCACATGACTTTCATGATCTCCTCTACGGTCATCGGAAGCGCAAAGTTCATTTTTCTGTCTGAAACGGTTACGGTATACATACATTTTCCTCCTGTTTTCCGTTACTGCTTCTTCGCGCTGTTTTCTTCCTGCTCCTTCAGCTTTCTCTGCCACTGCAGGTGCTTCACAGCCACATACGCGCGGCTCTGCTCCTCCGAAAGCGAGGTGCCGCGCACCATCACACGCTTTCCTTCATCATTTTTGTCAAAGCTCAGACGGCTGAACACCAGCCCGTGCTGGTCACACTCGCAGAGCGCCACCATGCTCTGATCCCGCTGCAGCACATACCCCTCGGTAAGCGGCAGCCTTTTCCCGCACACCGGGCAGTTCGGCTGAAGGGCGGCCTGACTCTGCAGGCCCTCCTCGATGCTTTTCACGCGGGTGATCATCCGGCATTCCTTTTTATGCTCGATATGCTGCAGCTTTTTGGGCGTGAGCGGATAATTGAGCACCTTTTCGGGTTCCGGGAAGGAGGCAAACACCAGCGCGGTGTAATAGGCGTCATTCACCGCGTTATGGAAGGGACGGCTGTCCTCATCGGGCACGATGTTCAACTGCTCCATCGCCGCCTTCAGCCCTTTTCTGTCCTTGCTGTTGCCGTTCACCTCGCCAAACAGACGCTGCAGGTCGTACATGGGCTTGAGTTCCGTTCCGCATTTGAAAAAGGTCATATTCTGATACAAAACGGATATATCATCGCAGCCCCAGGTGAGCAGCACATAATCCTCCCCGCACCAGTCGGCAAATTCCTTCACGGCATCGGAAAACTCCGGCGCGTTGTCCAGATCCTCCTGCTCGATATGGGTGATGCGGCGGATGCGCGGATGGAGCTTCGTGTAATGCACGGGATGGATGAACTGGCTGAAGGAATCCACCACATTCAGGTATTCATCCACCTTGACGGCGCCTATCTGGATCAGTTCAAACATCAGTTTTCCGCCCACGCTCTTATACGCCGGGCTGGAATAGGAGGTAGGCTGGTTCCATTCCAGATCCAATACGATATACTTCATATACTTTCTCCCGAAATATTAATATTGATCCGCGCCGGCGGCGCTTATTCCGGCCGCGCGGCCGGTGGAAAAGGCGATCTGCAGGTTATAGCCGCCGGTGTGCGCGTCCACATCCAGGACTTCGCCGGCGAAATAGAGACCGGAAATCAGCTTGCTTTGCATGGTTTTGGGATCGACTTCCTTGACCTGCACGCCGCCGCGGGTGACAATGGCTTCCTCGATGGGACGGGGACCTCGGATCTGCAGGGGAAGGGATTTGAAGGCGGATACAAGGGCTTCACGCTGGGGCGCGGTGATCTGATTGCAGTTCAGCTCACCCGGAATGCCGGCAAGGCCCGGAAAAAGATCCGCGAATCGGGCGGGTAACAGGGCAGGCAGCATATTGCGCAATTGCTTTTTTCCGGCTGCCTCAAACTCCCGGCGCAGACGCGCGTCCAGCTGGGCCGCGTCAAGACCGGGCTTCAGGTCCAGGGTCAGGGTGACGCCGGAGAGATCCTCCGGCAGATGGCACGAAGCTTCCAGCACCAGGGGGCCGGAAATGCCGAAGTGGGTGAAGAGCATCTCGCCCAGCTCGGTATACAGGGTCTTTTTCCCGTTTTTGAGCGTCAGCGTGACATTTTTGAGGGAAAGACCCTGGAGCTCTTTGGGCCAGAGATCCACCGTTTCGAGCGCGGTGAGGGACGGACGGGCGGGAAGGACTGTGTGGCCGGCGGAAATGGCGAAGCGGTATCCGTCCCCTGTGGAACCGGTGGAAGGATAACTCTTGCCGCCGGTGGCGACAATAACGCGATCAGCCGGGAGAAATGCGCCATCCCTGAGCGTGACGCCGGTGATATGTCCATCTTCCGTACAGAGGGCGGAGACCTCGACACCGGTGCGCAGCGTAACGCCGCGGCGGCGAAGGATGTCAAGCAGGGTGCGGGTCACATCGCTGGCCTTTTCGGTTTCCGGAAAAACGCGGCGGCCGCGCTGGACCGTGACGGGACAGCCGTTTTCGCTCAGAAGCGTCATCATGTCCTGCGGGGAAAAGAAATCCAGCGCGCTGAACAGAAAACGCGGATTGCGCGCGACCTCGCGCATAAATTCGTCCTGGGTGCAATCGTTGGTGACATTGCAACGACCCTTGCCGGTGATGTAGATCTTTTTGCCGGCTTTTTCGTTATGCTCCAGCACCGTGACGCGGGCACCCGCGCCGGACGCGTGGACAGCGGCCATCAGCCCGGCGGCGCCGCCGCCGACGACGGCGATGCGTTTCGGCGTTTCGGCAGGCACAAGGCGCCAGTTTGCCTCTTCCCGTGTTACGGGGTTCAGCGCGCAGTGCGCCAGCCCTCTGCCGGACCCTGGAGCGCGAAGGCTGCTGATGGGGAAACAGCCGTTATGGCATGCGATGCAGGGCTTAATATCTTCGACGCGCCCTTCGCGGGCTTTATTGATCCAATAGGGATCGGTAAGGAACTGACGGGCAACACCGATTCCGTCGATTTCTCCGGATGCAATGGCTTTTTCCGCAAATTCCGGATCTTCCATGCGCCCCGCACAGAACACGGGGATATTCACAAATTTTTTGATGTAACTGACTTCCGGGAAATTGCAGTGGAGAGGCATATACACCGGGGGATGTGACCACCACCAGGAATCATAGGAGCCGTTGTCCGCATCGAGCATATCTGCGCCGGCGGCCTCCAGGATCCGCGCCGCTGCGGGACTTTCCTCCATGGAACGCCCGAATTCCAGATAGTTCTCTCCGGGCAGGGCTCCGGTATTGAAGCCGCGCATTTTGCTGGCAACGCTGTAACGGACGGACACAGGATAATCCTCTCCGCAGCAGCGTTTGATTTCACGAATTACCTCGCAGGCAAACCGCAGACGGTTTTCCAGACTTCCGCCGTACTCGTCTGTGCGCTGGTTGGTTGCAGCCACGGCAAACTGGTCCAGCAGATAACCTTCGTGAACGGCATGGATCTCAACACCGTCTATGCCTGCCTCTTTACACATTGCGGCAGCCGTGCCGTAGGCGCGGATAATGTCCCGGATTTCTTCGCGGGAGAGTGCGTGATGCTTGATCTCCGGACTCCATACATTGGGGAGTCCGTCGGAGGGGGCAACGGAAGCACGTGCCAGAAAATCCTTGTCCATATCGGGGAAAAGGTGCATGGCCCGACCGAAGCCTGCGCCGAGTTGAATAAAATACTTCGTGCCGTAACTGTGGATTTCGTCAATAATATCCTTGATCGACGTCATGAACAGTTCTCTGTAATCGGAAAGATATCCGTTTCTGGTTTTGACGCCGAGAACGCCTGGGATGATCAGCCCGACACCGCCTTTTGCCCGCTCAATATAATAATCGCGGATGGATTCATCCAACTCGCCGTGAAATCCCAGAAGCGACGTGTTGCCCATAGCGCAATGGATGATGCGGTTTTTCAGCG
>CALGBY010000061.1 GCA_937886445.1 uncultured Clostridia bacterium
TAGGGCTATGCCCGCATATGAAAAGCCACCGGCTATGCCGGTGGATGTTTACTGCATACCGAACGCAGTATGAAGCATTGTATGCGCTGCTGCGGATAACAATAACAAATACATATCTTCAGGGTCAGATGAAAGAAATCTGAATGATATACAAAAGAACTGTATGCAGCCGGAACATACAGCTCGTGGGATTGAAAGATATTTTGTTTTCAGAAGAAACGGTGATCACGAAGACGGATCACTTAAGCTCGGCTTCAAGGCGTACACATCGACCCATGAATTTGACCTCATTCAGATTCATGATCTCACTTTCACAGGCGCTGTCGTACTGCTGAAGCATTACCTGAAAACGCTCAAGCAGCTTTACCTTGCGCAGAAGACATCCGTTTTTCTCCTGAATGAGCATGATAGCTCCGTCAACAGGAGAGGAAGCAGGAACAACGAGCAGGTAATCTCCCTTGCGGATTCTGAAACCCTGCATTTGATTATCGGGAGCGGCAAAATAGAATACCTTATCAGGATTCGCACCTTCTATTTTTCCGTTGTTGACAGGAAGAAGACGGTGATCGATCTCTTTCATTACCGCGTTATATACCGGTACATGCTTGAGAATACCGCTGAGAGCGTCCAGCCATATGCTTCCGCCGATTGCATCCTTTTCATTTTCGGTGTCTGTTTTCTTATCTTCTGCTTTCTTCTTTACCGGCTGTACAACAGACTGAAGCCTTGGAACCACGCTTTGAAGATCAACGGTAGACGCGATATCATCCAAAGTGAAATCAGCCTCGGTTTGTTCCTTTACACCCATTGTGCGCAGGATCCGCCTTGCTTCATCATCTCTGATGATCCGTGTTCCGTTTTCAACATCGCGGAGAAAGCCTTCACTTACGCCGCATTTTCTTGCCACCTGTTTATGTGTTAACCCCTGACGCGTTCTTTCCAGCCGAAGCAGGTCTCCCAGTCTGCTCATGGTAATTCCTCCTGAATTAGTTTTTGAAGATGATATTTCGTGTGTTCCGTTTATGCGGTAAATGCAATTTGAATGCTCATCCGGGAACACGACCGTGTCTGATCTTTACAGCATATTTCACACTATACCGTTCAGATCCTAAGTTTCTGCGTTCCGCCGAAACGGAACAGCTGTCAGTGCTGCTTGTTCTGAAATGTAAATCTATAGCTGAATGCAATATCTTTTTTCAAAAAGAGTCTGTATTTTTCCTCCGGTTCCGGACCGCAGGAGTTTGAACCGAGCCCGCCCATCGCGCCGTCAATGCAAACACAGATCTCCTGAATGCGCTTGAGTTCAAAATCGTGCGCGGCAGCGGTGAGCATTTCCGGCGTATAATGATGCGTGCTGAAGGAGAATGCGCTTCCTGCCACAGTCATGCAGGCACCATTTGGATCAGTCAGGCTGAACATGGAGGTATCCTCGTGAGCACCGTTTTCCTGAGGACGGATATAGGGTTCATGTGTATCGTCGACCATGCAGGAATGGAGACCGAAATAAGCGCTTTCTTTTTTGTCGGGATAGCTTTCATGAGGACCGCGTCCGTACCAGCAAAGGCGGTCAAAGCCCGAGGAAAGCATCATGGTTATTCCGATACGGGGCAGATAGAAATCCATCTCTCTAAGCGGATGATAATTTACAGTAAGGCCGATCGCTCCGTCAGCATCAATGACATACTTTTCCGATACTTCAAGCAGCGGAAGCCTTCCTGCTACGGCCCCTCTGAGAGACAGTGAGATACAGACTGTATTGTCCTGCTTTTCTGCATTGAAGAAGATAGAACGGTATGACATTTTGTCAAGGCCGGCATTCTTCCACACAGAAACCATGTTTTTCCAGCCCATATCATTGTCTGTCGGCGCACGCCAGAGGAGAGGGGAAATCGGTCCGGCTAAGAAATCAACGCCATTCCTTCTGAAACTGCCGAGACCGTGCGGGGTAAATACGGCCTGCCAGTTTTGTCCGGCAACGATACATCCGTTTTCGTTACACTCGAGAGACAGGTCGCCGTTTTTCTTTTCGTCCGGCCTGTCTTCATCGATCTTTCTGTCTGCTGAAAGAACGAACTGTTCTCTTGCCAGCTCAAATCCCTGTACGGCCCAAAGCTTTTCTTCGGCAAGAGAGAAGGAAAGGTTTAATATGCTGCCGGGAGCAAAATGTTTTTTCTTGAGTGAATAGGTGAATGCGGTATGCGGCGCAGCGGAAAACGGGACAGCTTCTTCATAAACGCAATCTCCGTTGTATTCAACAAAGGCACGCAGTGAAAGTACAGATCCGTCTGAAAAGTCATACAGATTTTCCACAGAGAATGTCAGATCATCTTCCGAAAGCAGTTTGCATCTTACAGGACGAATGATATGCTTAAGTTCCAAAAGACCTGTATGGGGCTTTCTGTCCGGATAATTCAAAGCGTCTATGCAAAAACATCCGTCGTTGGGCCAGTCTCCGAAGTCACCGCCGTACAGATAATGCTTCTCACCCTGTACGATATTTTCAAGGCCGTGATCAGCCCATTCCCATACGCATCCGCCCATGAAAACGGGGGATGAGTAAAAAGCTTCCCAGTAATCCTTCAACCCACCGGGCCCCTGACCCATGGCATGCGCGTACTCACACTGGAAAAAAGGCTTGGACGGGGATGATGCCGCATATTTCAGCATTCCAGGTATGGATTCATACATACAGCTTTTTACATCGGAGGTAACGGCATTGTGGTCACCTTCATAATGAATGGGACGGGTCGGATCTGCATTTCTGATCGCATCGGCAAGTTTGACATGGTTTTCACCGTATCCGGATTCATTTCCGAGGCTCCACATGATGATCGAAGGATGATTCCTGTCCCGGGCGACCATGCGCGTACCTCTGTCCAGATATTGCTTCAGAAAAGCCGGATCTCCGGCTATTCTGTCACGGTCATTCAATTCCACTACACCGTGGCATTCTATATCCGCCTCATCGATCACATATAGTCCGTATTTGTCGCAAAGGTCGAGAAAGACACGCTGAGGGGGATAATGACTTGTTCGAACGCAGTTGATATTATTCCTTTTCATCAGAATAATATCATTGAGCATATCTTCATAGTTCAGACTGTAACCGGTACGGGGATGAGTATCATGATGATTTGTTCCTTTCAGCTTGACAGGCTTCTCGTTTACCGTAAAAATATTGCCGATGATCTCGATTTTTCTGAAACCGAAAAACACAGTCTCCTTCTGACCTTCAGCTGCGGCAGAAAATTTGTACAAATACGGTTCCTCGGCATTCCAGCAAAAAATGCTGTCAAAACGGCAGGAATATTCTGCTGTTCCGTTTATAACAGCAAGCTGTTGATGCAATGCTTCATTACCAAATGGATCTGTTACGGAAATACCGATATTTTCGCATCCCGGCGCAGAAACAGACAGCGTCAGATTTCCGCTCCTGCAGCCTTTATCAGGGATCGCCGAAAGACAGATATCTTCAATATGCTTATCCCCATAGCTGATCAATCCGATATCACGGAAGATACCGGCCATACGCCACATATCCTGATCTTCAAGATAAGTACCGTCGCACCATTTGAATACCTGCACGGTGATGCGGTTTTCACCGGGGCACAGAAGACCGGTGATATCGAATTCTGCAGGCATATGAGGCCCTTTGGTAAAGCCGCAGAATTTACCGTTGATGAAAAGATACGCGCAGCTTGCGATCCCTTCTGTGTAAACACGGGTTTTTCTGCCGGAGAAAGAGGGTGGGAGAATAAATGTACGGCTGTATTCACCGGCCGGGGTTTCATCGGGAATATACGGAGGATCATAAGGAATAGGATAGCGAACATTGGTATACTGGGGCTTTCCGTAGCCTTGAAGCTCCCACATGCCGGGAACAGATATTTTACCCTCCTTATCGGGAACAGGATCACCGGAGATCAAATCGCGGTAAGATGAAAAGTATCTGAAGTCCCATTCGCCGTTCAGAGACAGGTGATATGGTTCCTTGTCATTATTGATACTGCATTCAGGAATATGAAGGGTTCTTCCCGGAATGCGGTTGAACCCCGTTACATTAAGATCACACAACTCACTGTACATATTAGGCACTTTCCGCGCGGAGCATCGCGCTGATGAAGAATTTATACAATTATTATAGCAAGCAAAAGTATGAGCGTCAACAGAAAAGAAACATGTATCAAAACAATTATCAGAACGGAAATACGGTACCGGACCGTTGATATCAAATAAAGAATTTATGTTTGATATTGATTTTATGAATACAATAAGTATAATAATATAGGTCATTTTCAAGTACAGGGGATAAGAAATGGATAACAGACCAATCGGCATTTTTGATTCGGGACTCGGCGGGCTGACAGCTCTGATGGCATTGGAGAGAACATTGCCTGATGAGAATATCGTTTATTTTGCTGACACAGGACGCTGCCCTTACGGAACAAAAGATACGGATACTTTGCGAAAAATGGCTATGCAGGATCTTGAATTCCTCTGCGAAAAAGGATGTAAGGCGATCCTGACAGCCTGTGGTACTGTTTCTGCAAATGCGGAAGATATGTTGAAAACATACCATATTCCGGTATTTAATGTACTTACGCCAACGGTAGAAAAGATATCTGAGATCTATAGCGGGGGTAACATAGCCGTATCTGCTACAGAAGCATGTATACGCTCCGGCGCATTTCAGAGCAAGCTCGAAATGATCACAAAAAGGAATTGCTGTGTATTAGGAATACCATGCCAGAATTTTGTTATGCTCTGTGAGAGCGGACATATCAATAAAGAGGATCCGATACTGAAAGCCTCGATATCCAGCTATCTTGGAGAAGCACGCGATAAAGGTACAAGTATACTGTTACTCGGTTGTACGCACTTTGGAATCATTGAAGAAGCTATCAGCGGCTTTATGGGCAGGGATACGACGATCGTTGCGGCTTCGGATTGCGGTGCAGACGCGATCGCTTCATACATTATTGAAAATAATATGCAGGGTAACGGTGCTGACAGACAGTTTTTCACAAGCGGCAGCGCTTCAGAGTTTGACCGCATGGCCTCAGTGATCATGAAAGGCAGGTATGACGGAAAAGCGAAAGAGATTCCGGTCATGCATGTGTAGTGCTGATCAGGCACGGTTTACATATCATGCCCAATTGCAAAAAAGCTATGGACGCAAAAGAAAAATACGAGCCACCCTGTATGGGTGGCTTGCTGCTTTTATGAACGGGTAACGTCTGGGAGGATTATGTGTATTTTCAGACACCTGATTTGCTTTTAGATATTTGATTCTTTTTTCGCCAGGATGCATAACGCATCAGACAGAACAAAGCACTGACCAGCCATGTAAGGCAGGCAGTCCACCAGATTCCCCATATGCCGATCCCGGGAATGAGTACGATCAGCATAGGGATAAATATTCTTCCTATCATTTCTACAAAGCCGTTGATGAAAGAAAACAACACATCACCGACACCGTTCAGCGCGCCTCTGGTAATATAGATGATGCCGAGAAAAGTGTAAAACCAGCTTGTGATCCTCAATGCCTTTTCGCCGATGGCGATGACTTCACCGTCGTCAACGAACACCGTCATGATGGGTTTACTGAGCAAGTGGACCATGAACAGCATAAGTATGGAAAAAGCTGTCGAAAGCAGAAGACCTTTTCGTATACCGTCCTTTACCCGTTCCATATCGTGTGCACCGTAATTCTGCCCTGCGAAAGTGGAAAGGGCGGATCCGACAGAACCATAGGGGAGGTGAAGAAGCGATTCAACGCGGTTGGTTGCCGTGAACGCAGCCATTGCGGCGGTTCCGAATCCGTTAACAAAAACCTGAAGCGCTGTGGAAGAAACGGCGATCAGTGACCATTGCATCGCGATAGGCATGCCAAGCCGAACAGCACGCCGAATGATCACAGGATCCGGCTTCAGCTCGTCCTTGTGTACCCTGAAATACGGATTGCGTAAGCGCGCGTAGATGAAGCATCCGATCCCCGCGATGAATTGAGCGATCACCGTAGCGATCGCGGCACCGAAAACCGCCAGCTTGAATACACAGACGAAAAGAAGATCCATCGCGATATTCAAAAAGCAGGATACGATCAGAAAATAAAGCGGAGTTTTTGAATCGCCCAGTGAACGTTGTATCGATGAAGCGAAATTATATACGGCAACGAGGGGAACACCCAAACAGTTGACTCGCATATATAGCACCGCGTCGTCCAGTACTTCATCAGGTGTTTTCAGCACAGAGAGCAGCGGCGGAGCAGCGATATAGGCAATAATCCCCATTACAAAAGACGAAACAAACATGAGATAGGCAGAATTTGCGATACTTTTGCGCACATAAACATCGTTTGACGCACCAAAATACTGCGATGTGATGATACCGCAGCCGGAACCGATTCCGTTTGACACAGAAAAGAACAGGAATGTGATGGAGCCTGTGGAACCGACTGCGGCAAGCGCGCCGCTTCCAACATATTTACCTACAACAGAAGAATCGACAATATTATATAGCTGCTGGAAAATATTGCCGAGCAGCATGGGAATAGCAAATGCGATCAACAGCCGCAGAGGATCTCCGACGGTCATATTGACATTTTGAGAGCGTTGTCTGCTCATAGAATGGCGCTTCCTTCTGTTTTCAAAATAATGTGTTTGAAAACAGCACTATTATACCGGTTTCAATGACCAAGCGGTATGATATTTCGATAAAAAAATAGTATGAATATTCATCAAGTAGCTGGGCAGAAACCGATAAGGTAAAATATTTTTCGCACAATTGAAAAAGGAACTCCAGACGAATAGAGTTGCAGCAAAATCCAATGCGTCAGGAGGAGTTCCCATGGAAGAGATT